>JAFTCU010000357.1 GCA_017454585.1 Thermoguttaceae bacterium
CACTCCTAACTCCTAACTTTCTCTCATGCTTGCTCGAACGCTTTCATTTTTTTATCTGTTTCTTCTTCCCCTTTCCCTTTTCGCTGATGGCCTGACGATGTTCCGGACGCCGGACTGGTCCACGGTCACACCAAAGGACTACCGTTCCACGGCTTCCCCGATGGAGCTTAGCCCTCAGGTCAAAACGACGGTCACGCCGGAGTGCGTCATCGTGGACTCGACGGCGCTGAAGGATTCCGACTCGTTCCGCCAGATCCAGTTCAACGTCGGGGAGATCGACCCGAAGGCGATTGGGAATCAGACGTACTTCTTCACGTTTGAGGTGGAAGGCCCGGCGGGTTCGCTGATGAGCGCGTACCTTGAAGGGACCGGCGATGATGGGAAATTCACTGCGGTTTGGCTTTTCAAAGACAAAAAACCCGTCCTGAACGGCAGGCGGCAGAATATCTACAGGACCGTGACCATCCCGGATGGGATCCGCTCGCTTCACTGGCGTTTCGACTTTTTCCAGCCGGGCGTTTACAAGATTTACGGCGCCAAAGCGGAAGCCGTCTCGCCGGTCAAATCCTCCGAGCTGGACCGGAAGGCCGAGCTGACTTTTTACGCCCCGTTTGACGGCACGGCCGACGCCACGTTCGCGGCTGGGGTGAAAACGCCTCTGGAGGTGCGAAACCCGACGTTCATCGAGGGGATCCGCGGGCAAGCCGCCGAGTTCACCTCCGGGAATAAAGCGTTTTTACGCTATGCGCTCGAAAAGAATCTCGACCCGGAACGCGGTTCCATTTCCCTATGGCTCAAGCGGAATCCCTCCGATGCCGGTTGGCGCACGATGCTTTCCATGCCGTGGGTGCAATCGACCCGCATCGGCTCCGGCGCGATCTGGTTCTGGATCTGGGAGGGCCACCTTCGGGCCGACACGAGCGACACGCGGGACCAGTGCCTCATGACGAACCTCCCCGATGTGAACGGTTGGGTCCATGTCGTTTTTACGTGGAACGCCTACGAAAAGAAACTTTACGTCAACGGACGGTGCGTCGTCGGGGAACGCCCGATCAGCCAGCGGCTGGAACCGTTCGTTCCCGAAATGTTCCGCCGTCTCCCGGCCGATTCGTTCATGGTCGGCTCCTTCCAGTACGGAAACCCGGTTGAGGGCGCGCTGGACGAACTGAAAATCTTCTCGGCCCCCTTGACCGCTGAAGAAGTCACGGCTCTTTACCGCGCCGAACGGTCTCTGGAACTGAGCGCTTCGTCGCTTTACTACTTCAACGATTCCCCGGCACAGATCCGCGGGACCGTGGAAAACGTGGGACCGCAGGCGGCGCCGGTGGAACTTTACCTTCGGGATTCCGAGGGGAAAGAAGTGGCTCCGACGCTGAAAATCACGGCAAAACCGGCCCCCAAACCGGGCGTTTCGGCAAAGACTCCATTCGAGTTCCCGGCCCGGAAACTCCCGTCGGGAACGTACTCGGTCGAGGTCCGTTCCGCCGGAAACCCTGACCCGGAAGGGGACGTGACCCTCTACGTTTTCGACGCGGAAAAGTTCCGGCCCACCGCGCCGGGCGAGCTGAAACTGAAACTGGTCGAAGACGTCCCGATCTTCAAACTCGGGCCGGACCGTCTGGCGACCTTGAGGAACGAGAAGCTGACGGTCGGCAAGCTGAACGGCCGCGAGTACCTCGAGATCGGGCCGAACTACGAGAATCGTTTCGCGGTCAAACTCCCGGCGCTGAAACCGGACGTTTTGTACTGCTTCGAGATCGACTTCCCGGACGATGCGCAGCGGACGGTGGACATCATCGCGCAGGACTCGCTTGAACCGAACAATCGGCGCTACGAGTACCATGGCGGCTACCTGACCGGCGACGAGTATCCTTGCACGAACCGCTTCATCACGCAGCGGATCCTTTGCCGGGCGGCTTCGGAGAATTACTCGCTCATCTTCATGACGGCGCGCAAGAGCGAAAAGGGCGCGGCCCTGGCCGGTCTGAGGGTTTACGAAGTGGAGGGGCGCCTCCCCTCGGCGGTCGTTCATGAGGCCCAACCGGTCAACCAGTGGACCCGAACCGTCGGGCTTTACTCCGAGGACACGGCATTTGGGTACTGCTTCGGGAAGTCGTTCGGAACGCCCGACGAGTTCGAGACTTCCGTGAGCCGCCTCTGCGACTACATGCGTTACACGGGCCGGAACGCGCTGACGTACCCGATCATTTTCTACCACGGGAAGAAGGACCTGCGCCAGCACATCCCGGACTACTTCGGCGCGTTCCTGACTATTTTCGACCACGAGGGTCTGGAATTCATGGCCTCGGTGAATCAGTACCACGTTCCTTTCCACACGCCGCCCGTGACGGACGAAAACCTTCATTCCGGCGAGCTGAACGACTCGGTCTTCATGATCCACGCGGACGGTCTGCCGAATCGGGTCCACCCGTACTGCATCTTCCACCCGGAGGCGCGGGCGATGATGGACGCTTACGTCGATGAAATGATCGCAGAGGGGAAGAGCCACCCGTCCTTCAAGGGGATCAGTTTCCACCTCGTCTTCAATAATTTGTTGACGTTCGGCGATTTGAGCATGGGCTACAACGATTTCCTCATCGAAGCGTTTGAACGCGAAACGGGCATTCAGATCCCGGTGGACCATAAAGCGCCGAACCGGGGGAAACTCTACGCCGACTGGCTCCTCGAGCACGAACGGGAGCGCTGGATCGACTGGCGGTGCAAGACTCTCGCAGACTACTACATTGGCGTGGCGAAAAAACTCGCCGACGCGCGGCCAGACCTGCGTCTGATTCTGAACTGCAAGGTCGCGATCGCCTACCAGAAAAACTTCGGCCTTCCGCACGAGTTCGACGGTCTGCGTGACTACTGGGAACGCGCTAATCGCGAGATGGGAATCGACGCGAAGTACTTCCGGGACGTCCCGAACATCATCCTGGAGCAGACGGTTTTCCCGGCGGACTACCGCTGGATGACGGGCATTCACGACGAAACGGTCCGCGATACGCTCCGCCTGACCGAGACCCGGCCCGGGCAGTACGGCACGATCCGGAACGCAAACACACCGTGGATCAACCACCACGACCGTTACTGGGAATCGTACGTCGGCGACCCGCAAAGGAACACGGTGATGAGAAACCACTTCCACACCGACTGGCTCAAAGAACACACGTGGCGCGTCTCGACGTTGAACCCGACGGAGTTCTACGCCATGCGGCACTTCGTTATGCCGCTGCGCTACTGCGACGTTCAGGGGTTCAATAAAGGCGGGTTCATCCCCGGCACGCTGGGCATGGAGCCGGTCCTGACACCTTTCGCGCAGGCGTTTCGCGCCCTGCCCGCCGTCCGGTTCACCGACGTTCCCGGTTCGACTGACGAGGTAAAGATCCGCTCGTACTCGAACGGTGAGCGCACGTGGTTTTATGCCGTAAACACTTCAGAAAAAGAGGTGGTGATCCGCTTCCCGGTGAAAGAAGAAGGAGAGCTGATTGAGCTGGTTCCGAACGCGGAGATCTCGGTCGCCGCCGGAACGTTCGAGGTGAAGCTGAAGCCGTACGAGCTGAAGAGTTTCTGCTGGCTTGACTCGCGTGAGATCGAAGTGAAGAGCGTGAGCGTCATCGGGAATTAAGAATGCAAGGCGGTAATGGAGTGCGGAGCACGGAATTACGCGCCGGGGGAGTCAAACGGCACAGCCACCTGACTCCCCCAGTCTCGCTTCGCGAGCCAGCCCCCTCAATGAGGGGGCCTTTAAATCACCCGTAAATCTCCTTCCAAAGCCCGTTCAGGTCCACGTCGGCCGGGGTTCCGGCAAACACGACCGTGCGGTATGTCACGTCACGGGACTCGCCCGCCTTGAAGAGCCACGGCCCCTCATGGAAGAGGAACGGCATCGGCGAGATGTTTCCGTAATTGCGCGTGAACCACGTGCAATTCTCAAACGTCGGTTCCGGCGGGTTAATGTTCGGTGGGCAAAGGACCGCCACACCCTCCGTAATGGCCGGGTTGAAGTAGCGTTTCCCGTAGAACGCGCACCAGTTCGCCGGCTTGCTGCGGGTCTCCTCCTCACCGACTTCCCCGTTGCTGTTGACCAGGTTTCCGCCGCCGTCCGGGCAGAGGTCCTGAGTCACGCGCACGCCGAAGAACCCGTGGTTGGTCTTCTGGATCGTCACGTCCACGATGGGGGTCCACTTCACGTAAAAGTCCACGACGTAGTAATCGTTGCAGCGCCAGTCGATCGTGTACCGGCGGAAGTCTTCCATGATCGGATCCTCGTCGGGCTTCTTCCAGATGCAGCCGTCCGTCCAGACCACCTTATTCTCGGTGGCTTCCTCGACGTTCAGCTCGTTCTTGCTCAGGATCTGACCGGCCGAACGCGGCCCCTGCCAGTAGTTCCCGCCGTTGACGCGGTCCACGCCGAAGAACATGGAGCGGTGGTGCGGCCACGGCTGGGCGCTTTCCTGGGTCACGGAAACCATTGATTTCGGGCCCGCGAGCGGATAGACGTACGGGTACTTCTGATGCTGGCCGCAGCGGTAGGTCGCGACCATTTGATTGTCCCGGC
>JAFTCU010000358.1 GCA_017454585.1 Thermoguttaceae bacterium
GACGGCTATGTTCACGACGATGGTTGGTCTGATCGTTTCCATTCCTGCCGTTTGTCTCTACCAGGTTCTTCGCAACAAACTTACCCGTACCGTCTTTGAAGTCGGTTCCATCAGTGAAGACCTGATCGGCAAGCTCCTTGCGGCTGCGTCCAAGAAATGATTCCGCTATGCCCTGTGGCTAGGAGGTAAATTATGGCCAGAAAACGTCAAGAGAGCGAAGGCGTCCAAGGCGATATGACACCGATGATTGACATGGTGTTCCAGTTGCTCATTTTCTTCATGATTTTGATCAACTTCGCCGATGCGGATCAGAACGCTCGAGTGAAACTTCCTGAAAACGACATCGTGAAGCCGCCGGAACAGCCGATTCCGGATGCGGTGACGCTTCAGATTGCCCGTCAGGAAAAAAAGAAAAACGAGTACAGCGTATTGATTGGCGCAGAAGAGTTCTTTGGCGACAAAGACCTGAAGCGTCTCAAGGCTGCTTTGGATAAAGAAGTCAAATTCGTCAAAAATGAGAAGAAGAAAAGCGCCAAAGATATGACGATCATTCTCCGCGCGGACAAAGACGCGCCGATTGGCTTCATCAATCGTGTGATCCACACGTGCCAGGAAGCAGACATCGAAACGTTCGCACTTCGTGCAACCGCTAAAGTTAAGTAACGGAAGGATTTACAATAATGGCTCGTGCAAAGAAAAACGGCCCAGTGCCAAAAGGCGACATGACACCGATGATCGACATGGTGTTCCAGCTTTTGATTTTCTTCATTTTGACGCTGAATATCGTTGACCCGGAAGGTGACTTTAACCTGCGTTTGCCGAAACCTGGGTCCGCTCAGGCACAGCAGAACGACATCATAAACAAGCCTCTTCGTATTACTTTGGTGAGCAACACGGAAGGTAACCTGACCAAAGTCTGGGTGGGTGAAAAGTCTTGCAAAATGAAGACTGGTACCGACCCGGATGAAGCGGATGTTCGCGCGAAGATTCGTGCTGCGATGGGGGGTGCAGCCGGTTCCCCGAGTGATTTCGAAATTGAGCTCGGTTGGGGTGGTCCGGGTCGTGATACGCTCAAGTACCGATACGTCATTAAGATGCTTGGTATTTGTACCGGTGAGAAGCAACCTGACGGTACCGTCAAGACCCTAGTGGAGAAAATCAAGTTCATCCAGTAATCAGGGGAAAAATCGGAAAGGCGCACAGTTCCCGCGACTGGAGCGCCTTTTTTCACATAAACTGAAACCTTTTCCCGTTCAGATGAGGCGCAGAGACCGCCTGCTCTCCGACCCGAAAAGGAAACAAGGAAGTAATAAGGAACAAATAGCGAAGCAATAAGGAAGTAATAAGGAAGTTATAAGGAAGCAATAAGGAACCAGAGGGAAATGTTTCAGCCGAATTTCACATATACGCATGAAATCGTACGAGATTTGATGAGTATTGAGCGTTGCAGAGCCTCGCTTGAGTACCTCCAGCTTCCGACGCGTATCCGGCAGGAATTGGCATTTAATGCCAAAATGAAATCCACGCATTTTTCCACCAGTATCGAGGGAAACCTCCTTTCTTACGATCAGGTCGAGCGGGTCATTTGCGAGAAAGGCCGAAATACCAAAATCAACGCAGAACAGGAGGTTTTGAATTACTGGAACGCACTTTCTTTTCTGGAACAGGCCAGCGAGGATAAACTTCCTGTTACGGTGGATTTTATATGCCGTTTGCATGGTATCATTGTGCAAAAAGGCAAAACTCCCAGGTGTTCCGCTTTTCGTCAGGCGATGCCGCCGGGAGTACTTTTTGCTGTTTTTGACAATGAAACGCGTACGCCAGAATATATTCCCCCGGAATGGACGGAAATCGGCCCTTTGATGAAGGATTTGACCGACTGGTACCGTGACGAGGACCAGCTCCCTCCGCCGGTCAAGGCCGCCATTTTCTTTTACCAGTTCGTGACCATTCATCCTTTTGAGGACGGAAACGGCCGGACGGCCCGTGCGCTGGCGACCTACATTTTAATGATTCACGGGTATAACTTCCGCGGTTTTAATTCCATGGAAGAGTACTACGCCATGGATCTGAAAGGGTACTACGAGAACATTCAGATGGGGCTTCCGATCCTTTATTACGAAGGCAGGAATGAGCCGCCGCATCTGGAGATCTGGGTGGGCTTCTTTCTGAGGATCATGGCCCTTTGCGCCGAAAAAATTTACAGCGTGGCGAAGGACGCGACGAAACAAAAGCCCTCGAATCCATTAGTCAGCAGTTTGACCCCCAAGGATCGAAAAATGTTGCGTTTTGTTCTGGAAAATCACCTGGAACAGATTCGGACGAAGGACCTTGCGGATTTGTTCCATGTGACTCCGCGAGCTATTTCCGATTTGTGCAAGGACTGGTGCGATCGGAAAATCCTGGTTCCGAACCGGAAAAACATTCGGGTCAGTTCCTACTCTTTGGCGGAACCTTTCCGAAACATGGATTTAAACGAGCTGGGTTTTGCGGATTGAAACCGTCCAAGCAGATAAAATTTCCCTGGAGCGCGGCCGGAAGCGGCGGCGGTCCGATATTAATACGCACTCTTAACTTTTTGAACTTACCATGACCATTACACATCAGGAAGGTTTTCCATTCCAATCCAAAGAAATGCACGATCTGTACGTCTGCGACGGTTCCCCGGCAACGTGCGCATCGGCCAGACGGTCGAACGATTCCTATACGAAAATGCTGGAACGTACTCCGAACTTCCAGCAGTGGCGCAAAAACGCAAACACGATCAAGCGGTACTCCATCCAGCACCTCGACCAGCTTCTGGTCCAGTTCGAGCAAAACCTCCAGAAAAAGGGGATCGAAGTCCTTTGGGCGAAAGACGCGGCCGAGGCGAACGACCTGATCGTGGGGATCGCGCAGAAACACGGCGTGAAAAAGGTCGTGAAGTCCAAGTCGCTCGTTTCCGAGGAGCTTCAGCTCAACAAAGCGTTCAAGGCGAACGGGATCGAATCGATCGAAACGGACCTGGGCGAGTTCATCATCCAGCTCGCGGGCCAGCGGCCGACGCACGTCGTGATCCCCGCCCTGCACCTGACCGCCGAGCAGATCGGCCATCTGTTCGAGGAGAAGCTGGGCGAGAAATTCACGCCGGTCCACGAGGAATTGACCGCTCTGGCCCGCAAGCATTTGCGGAACCACTTCCTCACGGCCGACATGGGCGTCTCGGGCATTAATATGGCCTACGCCGACACCGGGTCGTTCACCGTGATCGAAAACGAGGGAAACGCGGGCCTGACGACTTCCACCCCGCCGGTGCACGTGGCGATCATGGGGATCGAAAAGGTGATCCCGTCGATCAAGTACGCGCCGTACTTCCTGAACGTCCTGCCCCGCAGCGCGACCGACCAGAAGCTGACGACCTACACGCACGTTTTCAATGGCCCGACGCCGGGGCGCAAAATGTACGTCGTGATCATCGATAATGGGCGGACGAACGTTCTTGAGGACCCGTTCACGCAGAACACGCTGTACTGCATCCGCTGCGGCGCGTGCATGAACGCCTGCCCGGTGTACCACCGCGTCGGCGGCTGGGCGTACGGCTGGATCTACCCCGGCCCGATCGGTGAGATTTTGAACCCGCACCTTTGCGGGATGCAGAAGGCGGGGAAATTGCCTTTCGCCTCGTCCCTTTGCGAGAAATGCGCCCAGGTCTGCCCGGTGAAGATCAATCTTCCGGAGCAGTTGGTCCACCTCCGCAACGAGTCGGCCCGGACGCCCGGTTCGCCGGCGAAGTCGTTCCGTCAGGACCTGA
>JAFTCU010000024.1 GCA_017454585.1 Thermoguttaceae bacterium
CGGGTGGTCCGGCGTGACGAGGATCCGGTACTCGCCGTACTTCTTCACCGCCTCGAAAAGCGGCCCGACGATGTGCTGGTCGATCTGCTCCAGGGAGTAAATTTTCGTGTCCGGCTCGCCGTCATGCCCCGCCTCGTCCGTGGCTTCGACGTGGACGCAAACGACGTCGTATTTCTCCAGCGCCGCGACGGCCGCCTCGCCTTTCCCCTTGAAGTTCGTCGTGTAGAATCCCGTCGCGCCTTCCACCGGGATACAGTCCCAGCCCAAAACTATCGCCAGACCGCGCAGAAGGTCCACGGCGGTGATCATCGTGCCGGTTTTCCCAAACCGTTCCTTGAAGGTCGGCATTGCCGGTTTGAGACCCTGCCCCCAAAGCCAGACATCGGTGGCGGGGCATTTTCCCTCCGCGATCCGTTTTTTGTTCACGGGATGGTCGGCGAAAATCTTGTGGACCTCCGCCATGAGCGCGTCCAGTTCCACGCTTCCGGCCCCTGAGGGGTGCACGGCGTAAATGCTTTTATCGCTGTAATCGTGCGGCGCGTACGTCCTGGTCCCCCCGTTGAACGGCGCAGGGGAACCTGGCAGGTCTTTCCAGCGCACGATATTGCGGTAACTGACCCCCGGGAAGAACGAGATCACGTCGTTTCCGAGCTTTTCCTGCGCGGTGGCGAGCAGCGCCGCCCCTTCTTCTGAGGAGATCTGCCCTGCGTTGAAACTGACCATTTTGCCGTTTTCGATCGTCACGAGATTGCAGCGGACGGCCCAGTCTTTGGGGCCAAGTTCCACGTTCATCGCGGTGGCTTCCAGAGGCGCACGGCCAGAGTAGTACAGTTGAGGGGCATAGCCCAAAAGCGACATCGTGGCAGTATCCGATCCCGCTGGAAGACTCGCCGGCGTGTTATTCGACCAGCCGACGATCCCCTGCTTCGCGATCTCGGACATGTTCGGGATTTTGGCCGCCTCGAAAATGGTTTTGTTCCCCAGCGCGGGGATCTTCTCGTCCGCGCAGCCGTCGGGTAAAATCATCACGTACTTCATTATTCGTTCATCCTTCATGGAGAATTTGGTCTAAAAACTAATAATGAATAACGAATAATGAGAAGAAAGACTTTAACCTTGAAATTCTGTTTTAGCTCACTTGGGTTTGAGCCTGGGCGTAATTCAGGCCTGCGGCCTCCATTACCGCCTTTCATTATTCGTTATTCGTTATTCATTATTCGTTTTAAAATTGAATCCGAATTTCTTTGAATTCGTTCGCGAAAATCTCAAACGAGATTTTGTCGCCGTCGATCGCGTAGGTGTTCACGCAGCCGCCGTGGAAGTCCGTCTGCTCCGCCGACTTGATCGGATGAAGCGCCCGGAACGTGACGCGGACGTTGCGCCCTTCGGTCTCCGCGAAATGCAGGATCGCGCCGTTTTCAGTCGATTCCCAGTGTGTGATCACCACATTTTTGTGAGAAACGTGACCAAACCAGCCGGAAAGAACCGTGGTTTCAGGGGTTTTCAGCGCGGCAGCCGTTTGAACCACCGGAGCCATGAACCCCAACGCGGTCTTCATCGGGTACGGCGTATTAACCACCACAGCGAAACGGAACGTACGGCACGTCTCGCCCTGAACAGCCAGCAAAGTATCCAGGCGGCGATTCCCACAATTCCGGTGCCACGGCAAGCCGTTGGACAGAAGCGTCAAACGTGTATCGGAATACTCGGTTTCCTTCCCGCGTTCGGGGAAGAAATCTTCCCTGTTCAACTCACGCCCACGGACCCGTTGAGCCAGCTCGTGCGTCACGTTCGACATGATCCTCGTAGAAGCGGCATAATGTAACGGTCGAATGTCCACAAAATACGGAGCTTCAACTTTGAACGCAGCAGTGGGCTGTGTGGAAAAACCGACGTTTCGGAAAAGGTCCACCGTCGAATCACCCCAGGCCAACCGGCTGGCGTAATACGACTGCCACGGGTTGCGCCCCGGTTCCTTGAGCGGCTCCAGAAAGACTTCGAACTCTACGATTTGTGAACCGCGGCGCAGCGTCGTCGTTTGCGTAAACCGCGCACAAATTTCTCCCTTGCGGTCCATCAGACGGCCCGTCACGGCAAGCGAACTGCGATCCGCATACACGTGCGGCTTAAACGAGTCTGCCGCCATGATCGTGTAATCCTCTGGAGCTTCCTCTGAAAGCGAATCCAGCGGTGTGGCTTTCAGACGCATTGCAAGCTGTTGGGAAAAACGGTTTCCACGATGTGTCAGGTCAAAAACCGAACGCAAGTGACCAGTGTACGGGTCGAAACGAAGCGTCAGAAGCTCGTTCCGCAAGATCCACATTCCCGTTTCCGGGTCCTGCGAGATCGGCGAGGGAAGCGGAGGCGTTTTCTTTTTCAGGCCCAGCCAGTTTCGCACGGTTTTCTGTTTTTCCGGCGTACCGGGCAGAGCGGGAGAATCCGTCAAAAAAGCAAATCCCATCGGCGGGACTTCGACCCGTGCGGCATGGACCGGTTGCCGGGAATCCATCGCGTGCGTCTCCCAGAAATGCCGCTGAATCGCGTCCTTTTCCTCCGGGATGAGACGCTGGATGGAAAGGTTCTTCTCCGCTTCCGTCAAATCCGTTGTACGAATGGCCGGGAAACTCGCAGGATTCAGCAATAGAACCGCATTTTTACGGGTTCCATCGGAAAGAACCGACGATATTTTCTCCGCCGCTTTTCGTTCTGCCGCAAGTGTTTCCTGTTGTGCTGCGGCAAAAAACTCTTTCGTCGTAACCGGCTGGGCCTCCAGACGTTCCAAAAGTTTTTTTCCGGCTTCCAGAGGCGGGTCTTTCGGAGTCAGCCAGTTTGCGAGGCTTTCAAGACTTACCAGACTGTCGAGTTTCACGCGAGTCTGGTGGTAACACGCCCATCGGGAAATCGGATTCGGCTCTTTCGCCGCCGCCATCTGCGCCAGGTACGGCGAGACGTACTTTTCGGGGTTGAATCTTTCCTCGCAGCTCGAATACCGCGTGTTCTCCATGCAGTTGGAAAACGTGCTGAGCGTCCCAAGAAGCTGCGTCCACTTGCACGCGCGTTTCAGAAGAACGAACCAGTCGGAAACCATTCCCTCACCGGCCCAGTGCGTGAAAAGGGAACCGAACGAATTATCCGTATTGATCGAACTGACGAGCGCTTCCGGAGTGCCTGCCACTGACTCCGCTTTTGCCGCGTCAATCGGGACTTTCGCAAGCGACTCGATGATTTGCCCGTCGGTCCCTTTCCAGCCAATACGCGACTGCTCGCACGTGGGGAATTTCCCGTCATCGAGCGTGAAATGAAGAGCGCCATCAAAGCCGAGGCGTTTCAGGAGATTCGGCAGGATCGGCGTCAGGCCGAATTTCCGGCGACCGTAAAATTCAGGTTTTCGACCGAGGTATTTCTCGTAAACGGCCAGTCCGTTCAAGAGGCGGCTCAAAATCCCTTCCTGCGTGAGAAGCGGGAATTCCGTCTCGGTTTCCTCGCCGCCGGCAAGGGTCAACGTTTTGGCCTCCAACCGTTTTTTCAGCGTTTCCAACATTGCCGGGTATTTTTCGGCTATCAGACGGATCACCGCGCCATCCGCCAGAACATTCAGCGGCGTTCCCTCATCCAGTTCCGCCTGAAACGATTCCGGTATGTAATCCCGATCCAGAAGCGCAAGGTCAAACACGTAACCGTCCTGCGGCGCGTAGTACTGCCGGGACTGGATCAACTGGTCCCACGCGTTCTGCATTTCCCGGCGTGATTTGGCCGCGTCGCCCGCATCCATCGCGTCGAGGGCCGACAGAATATTCTCCGAAAACGAATGTGTGTCCAGATAGCTCATAAACTGGAGCTTGTGCGACATCACTTCCGAAAGAAGGTGCATCAGCCCCAGTGCCTGAAAATCAATGGTTTGAGGCATTTCGACCGTCTCGGGCTTCGCGTTCAGATTCCCGGAAGGAAGAACGGCTTCAGCCTTTTCTTTCTCATGCGGGGTTTCTGCGGCAGCAACGGTTTCGTCTATAGCAGAAGGCTCTTCCGGTTTCGCTTCAAGCTCGGCATCGTGCTTGAGGATTTCCAGTACTTCCGCGGTCAATGCGTTTAAATCCGAGCAATTCTTTACGAAGACACAGTTTCGGTTTTCAGCGCGTTCGACCCAGCTCCAGTCCAAAATATCCTGTGTCGGCTTGGGAGTGAGCAGGATCGCGTTTTCCGGCTCGTCATACACGTAAAGGCCATAAATCGGTGTATTGATCTTGCGGGTCTGGCGCAAAATATCAGGATGATAGACGCACGTCCATGCGGAGAGCAGCTCACGGCAGTCCTCATCTGAAGCCGTGAGTGAAAGAGAATCCATTCCCTGCGATGGGAGTATGACGTAAATTTGACGCATATTTTTAAGGTTTCAATGGGAGCAAAGGGAGAGTCGGGAGTTCTGTTTCTCCCGTTTTCATTCCTCACTTCAGCTCAAAAATTTTTCAATCAGTTTGGTAATTTCAAGGCACTGCGCTTTGGTGCTTTGCCCGTCCATCGTCGGGTTAAACGCCACGGCCGTGATCGTCTCTGGCAGAGCCTTCAGGAATTCCAGAAGCGTTTTCGGCGTTTCGATCCGCGTCAATTCGTACTGGGCAGGATGATCCAACTTCGACCGGTAATCTTTCGCGAGCTGGTTGCTCGTGAACATCGCGATCACCAGGGATTTTTCCGTCTGAACAGCGGAATAACTCCCGTTCTTCTGACGAAGGAAGAAAACCGGGTAATCCCACGGTGAACGAGCGAGCGGCATGTGATTCTTGATCATTTCGTAGAGCGTCAGGCAGGTCGTTTCCAGGTGACCGTCTTTCAGGCTCGAATCGATCGCAATATGTGTCACTTCCGCCGGCTGCGAGGCAAGAACACGGCCAAGTTCGCGTTCATCGCGCAGGTAACGCACGTCCGCACTTTCAAGTCCTACCGCCTCAATAAACTGATCGGCCAGTTCTTCTTTACGAAAAACCAGAACGGCATATTCAGGCTTTTCCTCCGGGCTGTCCGGGGTTGCCATGATCGCATAACCGGAACCAACCTTAATGACGTAAACGGGATATGAGGTGATTAACATAAACGAAAACGGGAAAAGGCGAATAAACATCGAGGAATGAATGAGCGGCAAATGACGAAGACTTTTCTTGATCGGGCATTCGTCATTTTTGTGCAGGAACTCTAATCCATCCTCACGGACTTGGACTTGAATATTTCAGGAATGGTTTCTGAGGTGCGGGAGGAATGTTCTACAAAACGCCCAGGACTGGAAAACATATCGAGCAGCCGCGCGGTATCAGCCCGAAGAAGTTTTTCCTGAACGAGTGGGATCCTCACTATTTGATACGCCGTTCCAATCGCGTAAATCTTGCCTTCGTGCAGGAAAATCACTCGGTCACTGAGCTTCAAAACTTCGTCGATTCTGTGGTCCACGATCAACAACGAAACCCCCATCTCACGGACCCGCCGAAACATTTTCCCGCAAAGCTCGATCCCCGGCAAATCCACCGCAGCGTATGGTTCATCCAGAAGAATCAATTTTGGCTTGCGAATAAACGAGCGCGCGATTTCCAAACGGCGTTTTTCACCTCCGGAAAGCCGGCACACTTTTTCATCCCGGCGTTTGTAAAGGTCAAAACGATGCAGGAGCGCATCGCAAAAATCTCCTCTGTTTGTCAAAGAAGAATCGTAGGCGTTCATACTTTTGCGCAGGTCGCTGTCTTTCATGATTTCCATGATTCCGAGCAGATTCTGCCGCGTGGTCAGACTCTCGAAAACACTCGGTTTTTGCGGCAGGTAGCATATTCCATGCTGGGCACGCTTGTACAGCGGATCGTTCGTGATGACGCGCCATGAATCCGTTTCCGGCTGGTACAGGGAAATCGTTCCTGAAGTCGGTTTCGTGAGTCCCGAAATCATGTCAAACGTGGTAGATTTTCCGGCCCCGTTTCCACCCAATAAAGCTACGATTTCACCGGAATTGATCTGGGCCGTAAAACCATCTACAGAAACGATCTGTTTCCAAACGCCAAAACGTTTGACCAGATTTTCGGCTTTCAGGATTGGAATGGACATTTTGATCAGGATTTGGGAGTTAAAGATTCAGAAACGGAAAACAGGCAGCGTACCCCGGCTTATTTGATCTTCCTGAATTTCTTGAAATTCGGATAGAACGAAACCCAAGGGTGTGGCCAGTAAACGTAGTACGCCTCGCCAACCAGAAGTGATTCCGGAACGTAGTATTCCATTACATACGCACTGCGGCGCGGATCGTACTCAGGATAGGACCAGCAGCGGCAATCCGCACTGTTCGTGCTGTTATCGCCGAGCATAAAGTATTTCCGCTCGCCTTCCTCATCCAGTTTAAACTCCACCGTCCTCGTATTTTTGAACGCTTCCCACTGGCTCGGGTCCGAGAAAAACTCATAATTCGGCTGCCAAACCTGAAATTCGCCATACGTGGCCGGGCGAATGAAATCGCACATCAGATCCGAGTATTCACGGTCCCGCGCAACGTAATAAATGTCGCGGTAAACACTCAAATGTGAAATATTTACCTCGCAGTCTTTACAACCGATCTGAACAGGCCGCTGAAGGTCATTTTCCGTTGGAATATCTGAATCAGGACCAATTTTATAAGCAGTCGGAAGATCGAATTGCAACACTTTATCGTCGATCCAGACGTGGATCTGGTCATCCACATTCGCCATTCGGAACTGGTAAATGTTTGGGGAAATCATCGAACATTTCGCGTGAGCGGTGTAGGCTTCTTCTTTGTTTTCGTTAGTCCGGTCATATTCCAGCTGTTTCAGAATATCGGTCCCAAAGTCCGGCCGGGCAGGAATTTCAAGCGCAACATCTCCCGATTTCAGATTGATGGTGCACCAGAAAGTGCGATTTCCTCTGGAAAGACCCGCACGAAATTCGCCCGTTTTCAGCGAGCGGACGTCAATCGTACATTCCACGATCAAATCCTTGACCCAATGCCGGCCATAATAACAGTCTGGAATCGGGATCTGAGTTGAGGGAAAGGAGGTCCCATCGTTGTACCCACCACTCAAGTATGTGTTATATGCCGTCATATCAGTAATCAGGCGCGGTTTCAAATCGGGTTTTTGCCCCATTTCCACCTGACGCCATTCTTCCTGCGAAAGGACAAGATTCTGGTAAACGAGCCAGCCCGTTTGCTCCCCGGCGTTCCCGTTAAAATAGAACTGCCGCCCATCATCGTGGGCTTTCCAGGGTGTATAGTCCACCGCATCATCCACGATCTGAGCATCATTGAGCTGGTGCCAGCGAGGAACAGCCTCCACCTTTTGCAGACGCTTGCTCTGGAAGTCGTTCTGGTACACAGGGATCATCGTCGCGAGGATTTTCTCCGGTGGTTTACGGGCGATTCGGAATGGCTCAACGTTCAAAACCGGTACTGCGTCCGAAGAGTCTTTCGTCATCCTCGCCAACGCGCGGGAGTTTTCCTTGGCCTCACGTTCCTGCTGGGCCTTGGGTGGCATCACAAAAATATTACCGCCATGGATACGAATCGTTTCTCCCGGCAAACCAACGCAGCGTTTGATGAAATTCGTGTTCGCGCCGCCCGGGAAAAGGAAAACCACCACGTCCCAGCGCTTTGGTTCCGAAAAATAGTAGGGGAATTTTCCCACCAGGATCCTGTCGCCGCTGTAGTTCGGGTTGGAATGTCCCTTCATCGCCTCCGCACCAAAATCCATCAGCAGGTTACAGTTCGGGCAAAGACCGTAATCGGTCGAATGACCCGCCATAACACTAACCTGAAATTCCGCACCGCACTCCGGGCAGAAAACATCCTTGTGCTGTCCCATAAGCGTTGGAGCCATGGAACCAGTCGGAATGACGAACATTTCGGCCAGGAACGTACGGAACAAAAACGCAAGGATCAACGCGATCGCGATTGACTCGAAAAGCTCACGGACCGATGCGGCCAGATTTTCCTCGGGTGTTTTTTCATCCGTGGAAACAATGGCCTCTTTCGTGTCCGTAGAAGATGATGTGGATTTGGTGGTAAACACTAGGACCTTTCGTTTTTGTCAAAATGAATAATGAATAATGAATAACGAATAATGATTTTAAATTCAAGGGGAAAGCCCTGCATTTTTCTCCCCATTCTACATTATTCGTTATTCATTATTCGTTAGTTTAAAGGATTCCCGGCTCCTTGACTTCAATGCCCTTCAGCGCCATCTTGAGCGCTTCGAGGTTCGGAGCCACTTCAAACGCGACTTCGCGCGTGATCATATTTTTCTCGACCAAAGTTTTAAGCGAGAGCGTAAAATCCTGCATTCCTTCCTGATAACCGATTCGAATGGCGTCGGCGAGTTTCTCGTCCTGCTCCTCCAGAATCAGTTTCTGAATCGTCGGATTGAAGAACATCACCTCGCAGGTCGGCACACGGGAAACACCCGGCATAATGGATTTCAGGAGTTTCTGCGCCACGATCCCCTTCAGGTTAAACGCCAACGCACTGCGCAGCGCCTTGTGCATATCCTGCGGGAAAAGGTCCAGAATACGGTTAATGGTCGTCGGAGCCGTCGAGGCGTGGATCGTCCCGAAAACCAAGTGCCCGGTTTCCGATGCGTGAATGGCCGTCTCAAACGTTTCCTGGTCTCGCATTTCACCGACCAGAATAATATCCGGGTCTTCACGCACGGCGTGTTTCATACCGATCATGAAATCCTTCACGTCCATACCGATTTCACGCTGGTTGATGAGGCATTTATCCTCGGTAAATGTGAACTCGATCGGGTCTTCCAGCGTCAGGATGTGCTTCTTGTACCGCGCGTTGATCCAGTTCAGCATGGAACCAATCGTCGTGGACTTTCCGGAACCGGTGATTCCAGCCAGAAGGATCATCCCCTGCGAATACTGACAGAGTTTTTCAAGCGACGACGGAAGGAAAAGTTTCTCGAATTCCGGAATCGTATTATTCACACGACGCGCAACCAGCCCCATGTGGCCGAGCTGCTGGAGAATGTTCACACGGAAACGCCACGAAACACCATCCACCTCGACAACGTGCGCAAAGTCAGCGCCCCCTTCTTCGTTAAAAATTCGACGGTTGCGGTCGTCCATGATGTCGAACAGCATATCTACCATTTCCTCATCCGGAATGGGCGGATGATTCAGGGCCTTGAGGTCACCGCCCTGACGGATATACGGCGGCCGGTTGGCCTTCAGGTGAAGGTCGCTCCCCTTGAGCCGGACGAGGGCCGTGAAAAATTTATCGATTTTGTGGACTTTCTTTCTGTGGCGCTGCTTGTATTCTTCCGCAGCGATTTGCGCCGCTGTGCGTGTTTCTTCTGCCATGATTTTCCCCTGATTAATTATATGTGAAAAACCGGTTTAGGTTGCAAGAAATGCTCCGAAAAACCTTCCTCTTTTTATTATACCTCAGAATCGGATTTCTGTAAAGAGGGGCAAGAGATTTTTTGTGGGCTTTTTCAGAGGAATGGAACCACTGATTAAGTCAGGGAACAAAAGTTTGGATACTTAATCAGCGGTTCCAGAAAACCAGCTTTTTATTTCTCTGCGTTTTCTTTTGCGGCCTTGACCTGAGCAATGGCCTTCAGAATATGTTCCTGGGATTGTTCCGTCGTCATGTGCCACGGCGTCTGCAGGAAGCCTTTCAGGTGTTCTTTGGAGAGGTTCTTCAGGCCGAACTCGACCGTGCCGCCGAAGTTCACATCATTGGACCAGTTCGAGCCGGTCGGGACCTGATCGAAGCCCGCTTTATCCAGGTCAATGTACGTCTGGACCCGTTTCGCGGTGAATTCATTGACGGCTTTGAGCTTTTCAATGTCGAATTCCGGGCCGTAGTACCAGTTGCTCTGAAGGACGCATTTCGGCATCCGTTTCAGGAATTCTTCATCGTGCTTCCAGTAATAATCGGACCAGATCCACGGGCGAACGTTGAGTTTGTTCACCGTATCGACGAAGAAGAGGAAGTCGTGCCACCACAGCTCACCCTGACGGATCACCACGTACTCGTAGGTTCTCTGATGGTCAGCGGTCTCTTCGTCGTAACCGAGATGGAAGAAGCGCGGCGAGTCGAAAATCTCGCACACTTCCTTGATCAGGTCGGTACAGACTTCGTAGTATTTCTGAGTCGAAAGCATACGGGAGTAGTCGCCGAGCCAGATGTCGTGGCAGGCCGAGAAATTGAGCTTCGGAATCGGCTCGATCCCCATGCCGCGCAGACGTTTCAGCTCTTTCTGGAGTTTCTCAATGCTCCACGAGCCGGGAATCGCCAGCTCCGGGTGGCTCTGGTACTGGATCCCTTCGCCAAGATCGATCAGGAGGAGGTTCAGCCCGGCGGCCTGCATCGCGTTCGTGCATTTTTCCCAAACCGCGTCATTGCAGATGAGTTTGTCAGATTTGGGCGTGTAGGCGGTCGGTGCATCGCCCCACATGTTGGAGCCGAGGTTCATCATGTTGCCCCAGATGAATTGGCCCTGCTTTTCGGGCTCTGCAGCAGCGGAAACGAGGTTGGTAAAAGCACCGGAAGCCAAAAACGCGGCCGCGGTGGACTTCAGAAAGGTTCTGCGGGTAGGCATAAATTACTCCTTGGGTTGGGAAAAAGGAACTTTGGCCGCTTTCAATTCGCGGCCAAAAATCTTGTGATGAAAAAAGGGGGCAAGTTCCAGGAAATATCCCAAAAAACTTTCCTTCGTTTATTAAACGCCTGGATCTGGTTTCTGTAAAGAGGGCAGGAAATATTTTTCACTCAAGGCTAAATCCTCATCGGAATCCCCGCGTCGGCCATGAAGCGTTTCACTTCCTCGATCGTGTACTCGCCATAGTGGAAAATGCTAGCGGCAAGAACCGCATCGGCGTGGCCGATTTTCACCGCGTCCACCAGATGCTGGGGGGTTCCCGCGCCGCCGGACGCCACGACCGGAATGTTCACCGCGTCCGCCACGGCCCGGGTGATTTCCAGGTCGTAGCCGTCCTTCGTGCCGTCCGCGTCCATGCTCGTCAGGACGATTTCACCCGCGCCGAGTTCTTCCACCCGTTTCGCCCACTCGACCGCCTGAAGGCCCGTCGGGACGCGGCAGCCATTGATTAAAACCTCCCATAATTCGCTTCCGTCCGGGCGTTTTACCCGTTTGGGGTCGATGTTCACCG
>JAFTCU010000004.1 GCA_017454585.1 Thermoguttaceae bacterium
AATCATTTTAAGCCGCAAAGAACGCAAAGTGGAGAAAAGTGAAAATGATCAGGATTTCAGTGTGCCTCGTGCTGAACGGTAACAAAAAAATCTTTGCCTCCTTTGCGTTCTTTGCGGCTTAAAAAAACATTGGCGCCGCTTTCAGAACTCACGCGGAGCTGTGGAGACGCGGAGAATTAGAGAGTACGTTTGCGCGAATTATCAACGGCGATACGGACTCCCAACCTTCCCAACGATAGAACTCCGCGGTTCCGCAGCTCCGTGTGAGATCTGCTAAAAGAGGCGCCAGACTTATGGTTTTCGCAATGGAGAAACTTCAGGCTGAACCTCCCTGGGATCAAAAGGGAGCGGTACGCACTTGCCGGATGAATCAAGTTTTTTGAGAAATCCTGAATTTCGTTCAACTTGACCTGCGTCGTAATTTACGGGGGCAGTTATGCGCCGGTAATACCTTTCAACGTGAATTCACCCCCCTTTTTCAAAAATCCAAATCTGGTATAATGAATCATAACTGATTCTGAATCCCTCATTAACGAAAGGACCCCGAATGAACACAGTCACACTAAACGACGGAGTAAAAATCCCCCAGGTCGGTTTCGGCACGTACCAGATCCCACGCGGAAAAGCGACCGAGGACGCGGTGGCGTTTGCGCTCTCGTGTGGGTGCCGGCACATCGACACGGCCACGGCGTATTTCAACGAGGCGGACGTCGGAAAGGCCCTTCGCGCAAGTGGCCTGAAACGCGAGGACGTGTTCATCACCTCGAAACTCTGGCTTCAGGATTACGGCTACGAACCGGCCAAAAAAGGGATCGACGCCTCGCTGAGAAAGCTCGGGCTGGACTATATGGACCTCTACCTGATCCACCAGCCGTACGGCGACGTCCCGGGTGCGTGGAAGGCGATGGAAGAGGCCAAGGCCGCCGGCAAGATCCGATCCATCGGCGTGAGTAACATGACCGTGAAGATCTGGAACGCGTTCGTGCCGCAGTTCGACACCATGCCGTCAGTCAACCAGATCGAGTACCACCCGTACCAGCAGCAGAAGGCGATCCGTGCGCTGATGGCGGAAAAGGAGACCGCCCTGGAAGCGTGGGCGCCGCTGGGTCAGGGCTGGGGCGGTTTGCTGAAGGAACCCCTCTTTGCCGATCTGGCCTCTAAGTATCAGAAGGACGTGGGGCAGATCGTCCTGCGTTTCGAGGTGCAGGAAGGCGCGATCGTTTTCCCGAAATCGGTCCATCCCGAACGGATCAAGTCGAATCTGCAGGTTTTCGATTTTGAACTCACGGACGACGAAATGGCCGCGATCCGCGCGCTGGACAAAGGCGCCGGAATGCACGACCCCGACACGCCCGGCTTTGGCGAGTGGCTGCTCACCAAGTACGACGTGCACGCGGATGAGTAAAATCTGACTGCCAACACGATACCAGTTCCGCTTCAAACCGGGATTTAAACACGGATTTACACGGATTTATGGGATTAAAAGGATTTTATTTTGAGAAAAGTTAATCTGCGGAAATCCATTTAATCCGTGAAAATCCGTGTTTAAATAGGAGTTTGGAACGCGACGTCCCCCCCTTTGATTTCCTGGCCGAACTATGGCTTGGGCGCGTAATACGATGATGAACTTTTTGATGACTAAGCGTTTTGTGCTCGCCTTACTGTGCGTAATGGCGGGGCTTTTTGTGAATCCGGCGGTTGCAAACGAGCCGGCGCCAGCGAATGAGCCGCAGGTGGGGATCTTCTACTTTCTCTGGCTCGGCGAGCATGGGAAGTCCGGGCCGTATGACGTGACGAAAATTCTGGCGGCCGACCCCGACGCGGGACACAAGCCGGACAGTCCGGTCTGGGGCCGCGTGGGAACGTACCACCACTGGGGCGAGCCACTTTACGGGTACTACTTCTCCGACGACGAATGGGTCGTGCGCCGCCATATAAAACTCCTCATGCAGGCCGGCATCGACTTCCTTTTTTTCGACACGACGAACGCCGCCATCTACGAGAAAAACGCCAAACTCGTCCTGAGCGTCCTGAAGGAATACCACGACGCGGGCTGGCAGGTCCCCAAGGTCATGTTCTACACCAACACGGCTTCCGGCCGGACCGTCCAGACACTTTACGACACGATTTACGGGCCCGGCTTCGCTCGCGAGGTCTGGTACGAGCTGGACGGCAAACCCGTCATCGTGGCGAGGAAGGACGAATGCTCCGCGGAAATGCAGGCGTTTTTCACCATCGTGAAGTCGCAGTGGCCCAACGAACCCTCCAAGAAAGGCGGCTGGCCGT
>JAFTCU010000025.1 GCA_017454585.1 Thermoguttaceae bacterium
ACCTCCAAGGGGATGGACGTCGTGTTCGACTTCCCGGCCGTCGGCGCCCGCAAGGCGTTGAAACTCTACTGGAGCCACGGCGGATTCAACCGCGAGATCAAGAAACACCTCGAACGCTTCGGAGACCGCAAAATCAAGATGGGGAACACGTTCTTCGTCGGGACCAAAGGCGTGATCTCGTGCGATTTTGGCTGGCACGAAGTGCACCTCTATGACGAAAAGGCCGAGTACCAGGCCCCGGCCGAGACGATCCCGCCGTCCCCGGGTTTCCATCGTGAGTGGCTCAACGCGATCAAGGGCGGCGAGCCGGCGACGTGCAATTTCGATTTCTCGGGCAAAATCGCCGAGGCGGGCCTCCTCGGGAATGCCGCCTATCGGGTTGGCGCGGTTGAGGGGATCCGCTGGAACTGGCAGGAGATCAAGTCGCCTGACTGCACCGCGATCGACGAGTTCAACTACCCGAACTACCGTAAAGGCTGGGAAATTGGCTGATTTGATGCGGTGGTACCATGGGAATGAACCTTTCTCCTCATCCCCATGGTGCCATTTTTCACAGTGTTTCGATGCTCCGTTCCGAATTCGGGACTGAGCGGAAAACCATCTGCCCCAATGCGGGGATTTCGTCCCCGGAGTCCATCGTCATTCCAGAAAGCGTAAAGACTATCGGCGTGTAACACCTGAAGACTGTTTACGTGGTGACAGGGACAAAAGCGGCGGAATTTGCCCGGAAATTCAACTATGACTTTAAAGTCAGGTAACTCTCCTGCGGAGACATCGTTTACTTTGTTGTCTTCAATCCATAATTCATTAAATTTGTAGGGTCATTTCATGCCAGATTCCGATGCCGAACTTTTTGCCATTTTGGACAAATACATGAATATCCCGGCCGAGGAACTGCCGACCCGGGAAGAGATCAAGGCGCAATATCCGGTTTTGGCGGATGAGATTTGGCGGTGTCTGGAGGGAATGACCTTTCTGAAAAAGGAAGAAGCGTCGCGTCAGGCCAAGCTTTCCTCTTTCGTTACGCCTCCTGCTACTGATTCGGACGTTTTGAGTGACTCGACGAAAAGTTTTTCTGCGACTCAAACCCACGGTGGGGGAAAAAGGCCGGATGTCATGCTAGGCCTGGAGCCGATTGGGGATTTTGAGCTGGTGCGAGAGATTGCCCGCGGCGGGATGGGGGTCGTTTATGAAGCGTGGCAAAACTCCCTGAACCGGCTGGTTGCCCTGAAAGTCCTGCCTCTTGCCTCAACATTTGATGAACGTCAACTTCAGCGTTTCCATAACGAAGCGGCAGCCGCGGCCCAGCTCGAACACACGGGCATCGTCCCCATTTACGCCATCGGAACGGACCGGGGGATCCACTATTACGCGATGAAGCTGATCAACGGGCCACACCTCGGAACGATCATTCACGCACTGCGGGATGAGCCTCCTGCTGAGAAAAGCCCTGATAATTCGACCGTTGCCATGGCGGAATCGTCCGATATGGCCGTACCGGAATCCGAAGAAGTCATGACAGACGATACTGTCGATTTCCAGCCGGATAAACCTGCCGTCCCCGCCCCACCGAAGGACGAAAACGAAGTCACGGCTTCGATGAAGAGTCTGTACAAAGAGCGCCGTGCCGAGTATTTTCGTACCGTGGCCAAGCTGATGAAACAGGCGGCAGACGCACTGGATTACGCACATCAGTGTGGTGTGATCCACCGTGACATCAAACCAGCGAACCTGATGCTCGACTCGGAAAACCAGCTTTGGATCACAGACTTTGGTCTGGCGCAAGTTCGTTCGGACGTTCACCTCACACACACGGGCGAGATTTTCGGCACCCCGCGCTACATGAGTCCCGAACAGGCGCAGGGACATAACCGGCTGGCGGACCATCGGGTCGATATTTACTCGCTGGGTTCCACATTTTACGAGTTCCTGACCCTTCACCCACTTTTTGGAGAAACGAATCACGTCGAGCTTTTGAAGAAAATCACGCAGGAGGAACCGAAGAAACTTCGGGCGTGGGATCCCGAAATTCCGCGTGATCTGGAAACGATTCTTCTCAAGTGTCTCGCGAAGCTGCCCACCGATCGTTACGAAACGGCTGCGGAACTTTCGGCAGATTTAGAACGTTTTCTTGAAAACCTTCCCATCGAAGCACGACGGCCGGGTTTTTTCGAGCTGGCGACAAAATGGAACGCCCGTCACCCGTGGTTTCTTCGTTTTGTCTTCCTGATTTTGATGACTCTCTGGCTTGGTCTGGCGATTAACCACCACCAGCTCAGTCAGGAGAAATCCCGAACACAGGAAGCTCTTGGCGAGGCCCAAGCCCGATTTGAGAAAGCCCGAAGCGCAGCCGACAAACTGGTGAAAATCGCAGAAGAAGAGCTTTCCACCGCGTCTTCCCTGGAAATTCGCCGTGCCCGGCAGAAAGTGCTCGATACGGCTCTGGTTTTGTACCAGGATTTCCTCACGATCGACGAACTGGACCCTGAAACCGAGCAGCAACTCACGTCGATTCGGAATTATGTTCAACAATTCATGGAGCTTTTGGCCGAGTCGGACGGTTTGCCGCCGATTTTCCTCCTGATGGACTACGATGTACAGACGGATTTGCAGATTACGCAGGAACAAAAGGAAAAAATCATGCGTTTTAACCGGGAATTTCGTGAAAAAGGTGAACAAATCTTCAGGAATTCCCGAGATGTAACTCAGGAAATGCGCGTTCAGGTAATGACCGAGCAGATTCGTTCAACCGATTCGTTCCTGAAAGAAGTTTTAACGAAGAATCAGAAAGCTCGCCTGCGCCAGATCCAGCTTCAAATCCAGCCAGAAAGAATTCTTGACGAAAATGTTCGCAAGGAACTTCAGCTCACGGAGGATCAAATCACCCAGCTTGAAAAAAAGCTGAGTATTTCCAATAATCGCCCGGGGCGTAATTTTGAGCCGTACCATCAGCCCGGTATTGCTCCGCGTCTCAACCGGACGGACACAAAAGCCCAAATCCCTCAACCCCCGCAATCCAGGCCGACTCCTCCTCAATTTTCCCAACGGTCACAAAGAGGGGATTTTAAAGAGATCCTGACACCGGAACAGCTGAAGAAGTGGGAATCCATGAAGGGCAAAACGTTCAAAAGAATGAATCGCATGAGACCTCCTTTTGATCGAAATGGTTGGAGAAGACACGAGGGAGAACCCAAGGACACAAAGGAACCGGCACAGGAAAAAAGCAACGTCGAAAATTCAACGGAGAGTTCCCTTTCTGAGGGACAAAAAATCACTCCGTGATGTTGGATACATCTGGCTTGAAATACTGCAGGCCGCTTTGACGCAGTTCGTTGGGCGTATGTTTGAACTCACGTTTTATGGCCACACATAAGTGAGAAATGCTTCGGAAACCGGTCATTTTCGCGATTTCCGCCAGTTTGAGGCGTGTACTGGTAAGAAGTTCCAGCGCTTTACTGGTCTGAACCTTTAAAATTTCCGTATGAGGAGAAGAATTCAGATACTTTTGGAATCTGCGTTCCAAGGTCCGCCGCGGGAGTTGGGTCGCTTCGACGAGTTCCTCAACACGCAAACCCTGGCATGCTTTTTCGCGGATCATATTCATCGCGAGAGCCAAAGCAGCATCGTTGATTTCGCCATTGGGGAGGCAGACCTTTTCGACTGGCAGTAACATATAATTTCTCCAATTATAAAACGGAATAGTTTGAGTAGTTTAAGGGAGATTTCCAGAAAATGATTAGCCTAAAGTATCGTGACGAGAAATCTGAAAAAAATTTCCTTGGAAAACTCAAATGCAATTTAATTGTTGCGTATTTTTGAAAAATCCGCCGTCAAAAATGAAAATTTTTTATACGTTTTTTTTCCTGTTGCTCCTGTTGGCCCTTTTGATTTCAGGCCGTCAAATGAATTCCAGAATTCAAACGACGACTCTCCTCACCCGCCCTGTAGGAATCATGGGGACCACATGTTCGTTATGCGTCGTCGTGAAAAATTGTGACCTCCAGCGGGGAAACAGACTTCTGAAAGAAGCAGAATGGAAACTCCGAGAGTGCGAGATGCTCACGAGTACCTGGATCGAAACGTCGGAAATCAGCCGCCTGAACGCCGCCAAAGCCGGGGAAATCGTGAGCCTGTCTCCATTTACAATGGCTTTTTTACGCAAAGCCTGCGAAGCTTATGAGCAGACTGACGGAGCGTTTGACATAACCTGCGGCAGACTTTGGCTTCACTGGAAAGCATGTGAAAAAGAAAACCGCCTCCCCACTCAGGAGGAACTCGACGCCATTCGCGCGGAATCAAACTGGAATAACCTGGAGCTCGGGCAGCCGGGAACGCCAGAAGAAAACTCCGTCACCAAACGAGCCGACGGTGTGTGCGTTGTAACCGGTGGTCTGGCGAAAGGAATGGCCATTGACGAGGCTTTAAAGACGCTTACAAACGATGGAGTCGCGCTTCACGCTTTCGTGGAAGTCGGTGGCGATGTGGCGACGTTCCTGTATGAAAAGCCGGTCCAGATCGCGGGACCGGAGAAAAAAACCGTTGTTTGCCCAAACGGAGGAGTCTGCACAAGCGGTCACACGGCCCGGTTTTTTGAAATTCAGGGGCAAAGATTCAGCCAAATTTTAAATCCTCAGACGGGCCAGCCGGTCCCGCGCCGCTGGGAAATTACCGTGACCGCCCCGGACTCCTCGACTGCTGACTACTGGGCCACAGCGTTGGAGGTCCTGGGGAAAGAAGGGGATTCGATTCTTCCCGAAAACATAAAAGCAGAATTTCTAAGTACGAAATAAAGTGAAAGACCGTTTCCCGCTTTATTCCTCGTTTCGTTCTTCTCTTCTGGCGCGGATGAATTCCAGTCTCGCAGCAATTTCTGCCTCCATGCCGCGGCCGGTCGGGAAGTAGTAGCGGCGGTCCACGCCCAAATAGTCCTGCGCCGCGATGGCGTCCGGGTACTCGTGCGCGTACTGGTAGCCAACGTGGCCAAGCCTCTTGCAGGCGTCGAAATTATTGTCACGCAAGTGCATCGGAACGGGAACGACCCCATTTTCCTGAACGTCATCCCGGGCGGCGTAGATCGCATTCGTGGCCGAGTTGGATTTCGGCGCGGTCGCCAGGTAGATCACCGTCTGCGCCAGATTCAACTGGCACTCGGGAAGGCCGACCATTTCGCACGCCTGAGCGCACGCCACCGCCAGCGGGAGCGCATGAGGATCGGCGTTTCCCACGTCCTCAGAGGCCAAAATCACGAGCCTCCTGGCCAGAAAACGTACATCATCGCCACCTTCCAACATTCGGGCGAGCCAGTAAATTGCCGCGTCCGGGTCGCTGCCGCGCACGCTTTTGATCAGGGCGCTGATCACGTCGTAGTGCGAGTCACCGCCGCGGTCGTGGCCGGTGATCCTCTTCTGAACCGACTCGGCCGCCATTTCGAGCGTAAAGTGGATCGGATTCGCGAAGGTGGAAAGGACGCCGATCTCCAGCGCGGAAAGGGCCCGCCGCGCGTCGCCTTCGGCCGTCTGGGCGAGGTACTCCAGCGCATCGTCGTCCATCTGGATCTTCATGTTCCCGAGGCCCCGCTCTTTGTCGGCCAAGGCATTTCGCAGGATCGTCTTGATGTTTTCGATCGTCAGCGCGTGGAACTCGAAGAGCCGGCTGCGGCTCAGGAGCGCGTTATTCACGGTGAAAAACGGGTTTTCGGTCGTCGCGCCGACTAGCGTGACGATCCCCTCCTCCACGTCCGGGAGCAGAACGTCCTGCTGCGCTTTGTTGAACCGGTGGATCTCATCCACGAAAAGGAGCGTTCGCCGCCCTTCCGACGCAACCGTATCGGCCGCCTGGGTGAGTATTTCGCGCAGTTCCTTCACGCCGTTTGTCACAGCCGAGATCTGACAGAAATCCGCGTTTGACTCGACCGCCAGGAGTTTGGCCAGCGTGGTCTTCCCCGTGCCGGGCGGGCCGAAAAAAATCACGGAGCCGAGGCGGTCCGCCTTGAGCAGTCGCCGAAGAAGTTTTCCCGGAGCCAGAAAATCCTCCTGACCCACGAACTCATCGAGATTTCGTGGGCGCATCCGGGCCGCCAGCGGCTGGATCTTACGGCGGTTTTCGTCTTCTATGGAATCAAAAAGCGACATTTCAAAGGTCCTGAACGGATAAACTTTGCAGGGAAAACCTGAGCCTTGGACTTTAATTGGAAGCGGTTTTTTCCACCCGGATGAAAACCCTTCCCTTCACCACGCTCGGCCCAGCGACGGTTTCCCCCACGGCTTCAGGCGGGAGGATCTGGACCAGCGGCCGGCCGGAACTCCCCGCGTTCGCCGCGTCGCGAGTTTCGCCGGCGTTTCCCGGGTCCCCGGTCTGGTTCTGGGCCTCGACGGTCTTCCGCGAGACGCTCAGCGTCCAGCCGCCGTCCGGTTTTTTCGTCAGTTCCTGCGCCCAGAACGTCCCTTTCTGGGGCGGTGCGAGGCGCGACTCCCACGCCGGATCGCCGTAAAACGCCACTGTGTCGCGGTCGTAAAGTAGGCCCTGGACGTCACGTTTCTGGTCGTTGGAAAGTCCCTCAAAACGTTTCTGAACCTCATCCCTTGATTTGGCGGTGGTCAATTCCGGCAAAAGCTGCATCAGACGGTACGTCAGCGCCTGATTCGACGCGAAAAACGCCTCCGCGCACGTGAATTGGCCGGGCTGACCGAGGTAATATTCCAGCACGCCCCAACCCATGTAGCCGAACCAGGTCGGGACCGTGTAGCCGACGAACGCGTTCACGCCGAGGGAGTGGAACTCGGCCAGGACCATGCAGTCGCGGTCGTCCACGTTTCCGATGAGGCAGTTCCCCGCCGCGATGTGGACTTTCGGGCCGTCGCACGTCACCGGGAACGGCTCACCCTTGAGCGGGCAGGCCAAATATTCACCGTTTTTCGAGCGGAAGCAGCCGTTTCTGTAGGAGTAACCCGGCTGCCAGTCGTGGCTCGTGGCGTGGGCGGAGGTGAGGAAAAGGTCGGCCCCCTTCCAAGCCTCGGCCAGTGCGCGGGTCGTATCGCCCGGCCCGTCCGTGTGGTCCGTAATGACCGCCTTGCCGTCCGGCCCCACCGTCTTTTCGACGTAGTGGTTTTTGCGGCCTTCATCGTACCAGACCCCCGACTCGAAGAATTCGAGCGGCATCGGGGAGATCCCAGCCACCCGGCGGACCGTCAGCGGCTCGGAGCAAGAAGCGACTCGAAGCGCATCCTCCGGCGTGAACCCGGTGATGATCCCCCAGATCGTGTCTGTGTACGGATCGTCGTTCAGGACGCGGGTGAGCTGGTGGATCTGACGCACGCGCGTCTCCCCAAGCTCCTCGGGCCGAAGCAGGACGCACGTGTAGTACGGCATCAGCTCGCGCATCCGGTCGATGAAAGCCTTCAGCGCTTCTTCATCTGCGTCCAGGGCGGGGATCTCGACGCGCTGAACGTCAAAGCGCTCCTTGTATTTCTTCTCAAGCGCCTGGGCCGATTTTTCCCACGCCGGGTCCGCGAAGGTTTCGGCTGAAGAAAGGACCGCGTAAACGGCCTTCTGTGGTGAAGTCTGAGCGTTGAGCGAGGCCGCAAGGCAGATGAAAACGGTGAAAAAAGTGAGTAAACTACGCATTTTAATAGGTCGTGAGTTAAAAACCAGGAAATTTAACTGAAAGCCGTGAGGGGCGGATTCATTGCTTTTCGAAAACGATTTCTTTACCGTTCATCGGGTCGGTTTCGTCGAGCGTCCAGAGCGTGAAACGGTACGCGGTCGGCAAAATCTGCATCTTCACGGCCGCCGGCGGGGTCTGGAACGTTCCGACGCCCACGACTCCGGAGCTGGGAATGCTCAGGCTGCGCGGCGAGTCGGTCTTCGAACGGTAAAAATTATGGAAGTGGCCATGGATCCAGCCCTGGAACTGCGGAAAGTCCTTGAACTGCGGGAAAAACGTCTCGACGTCCGTCGGGTGATGACCGCAGAAGAAGATCGGCCGGTCGGCCGGCTGCGCCTTCAGCACGGACTCCATCCACGTGACCTGCTCGGGGAAAAAAGCGCCGTGGTAGCGCAAGTAGCCGTCGTTCTGGCCGTACTTTTCCTTTTGGGCGGGCGTGAACCACTTTTCCCAGTCGCCGCGCAGGGGGTCGAACGTTTCAAAAAGGACGAGATCCACGTCTTTCAGCGAGACGCGGAACGCCTGCCAGTCTTTCGACGGCGAGATGGAACGCGGGCCGAACTCCGAAAAGACGCGCAGGTAAACGTCGTTTTGTTCCGCCAGCCGGGGCCGGTCGTGGTTTCCCATGATTTTCGCGTAAGGGATCCCAGCATCGTCGAGCGGCTTGAGCGTTTCCTTGACCAGTTTGTACCCTTCCTCGGACGGGACGTTTATGTCGTCGCCGAGCATGATGACGTACGCCGGGCGTGGGTCCATCGACACGATCCGGCTCACCCAGGTGCGGAGATTCGCCAGCGTGTCGTACTCGACGCGGAATTCGCCTTCACGCCCGGTTGGCGTGTAGCTGAAATCCATCGAAGGGCCGCGCTTCGTCTCGACCGGGGAGACGTACCGGACCGAGGGCTTCACGTCGCAGTGGAAGTCGGAAAGAAACAGAACGAGGTTTTCGTCCACCGTCACCGCGTGGGCGAGGGTCACGAACGTCAGAAAAAAAAGGAAAGCGAGGAAACGTTTCATGATCGATTTTTTAAAACTGACTTGCACTTGACCCATAATTAAAAGACAAAGTAAGATACGTCGTTCCCGTAAAGGTTTATTTCGTCGGGAAAGTGCCTTTTTCTACGTCCTTTTTATACGCCTTGCAAGCGCCAAGAATCGAGGAACGAAGATCTACGTACTGTTTCGCGTGTTTCGGCGTACGGTCTGAAAGTCCCAAAATATCCTGAATGACCAGAATCTGACCGTCACATTTCGGGCCTGAACCAATGCCAATCGTCGGGATCTCGAGCGCATGGCTGATCTCGCCGGCGATTTCATGATCGACGCACTCCAGAACGACCGCGAACGCCCCGGCGTCCTGAACGGCCAGCGCGTCCCGCATCAGTTCATCCCGCACGCGCCGCATGGAATATTTTCCGAAGGTCTGGATTTTCTGCGGCAAAAGCCCGATGTGCGCAAGAATCGGAATCCCGGCGTCCACAAGCCGGGCAATCGTTTCCTTTTGCTGGAAAGAGGACTCGATCTTGATCCCGTGGCAGTTCGTTTCTTTTACCACTCGAGTACAGTCACGCAGAGTTTCTACCCACGACTGATGACCGCCGGGGAATGGAAGGTCTGCGATGACGATCGTTTTCTGCACAGCGCGGCGAACGATCTCCGTATGGTAAATCATCTCTTCGAGCGTGACGGGAAGCGTGTTTTCTTTTCCTTGCACCACCATGCCGAGCGAGTCTCCAACCAGGATCGCATCGATCCCGGCCTGATCCACGAGCTGGGCCGTGGGGAAATCGTAGGCCGTCAGCATGGAAAGTTTGCGCCCGGTTTTTTTGACGGCGGTAAATTCAGGAATATTCATGACTCACCTCGAAGCGAAAAACCATTCATTTAATTCTTTCTCGACCACGGAGCGGCCAGGAAACGCCCCAGTTTGTACATCGTGCTGGTCTGGGCGCCGCGGAAGATTTCTTTCGCGTGTTTCCCAAAAACCTTTTTTATGCCGTGTTCCGTGATGAGCGTCCCGTCAACCAGTACTTCCTGAAGGTTTTCAAAACGTTTCAGATGGCGGAGCGAATCGTCGCTGAAGTAAGTATCCGTCACGTTGAACTCGATCAGATCGGTCATTTTCTTCAGGCTTGCCAGACACGCGTCCGTCACCTGGGTGTCGTTCAGATGAAGGACTTTCAGGAGCGCCATGTCGCGAAGATACTCGACGCCGCGGTCCGTAATCGGGCTTTCATAGTCATTTCCATCGATTGGGATCGTACCTCCGAGGTAAAGTTCCAGCATGGAAGTCATTCCCGCGATGTACTTCAGCCCCGCATCGGAAACGATCGTTCCCTGGAGGTTCAAAAGCTGCATCTGATGCAGGCCCTGAAGCGCAGGCATTCCCTCGTCCGAGATGTTCGTGTCGTCGAGTTTCAGTGAGTCAAGGTTCTGGAACTGAGGGAGGAATTCCATTCCCGCGTTCGAGAAAGGTGTGGACGTGAGCGTCAATTCGCGCAGATTCGTCAGTCCGTCCAGACTTCCAAACGTTTCGCCTGTCACTTCTGTTGAGGTGAGGATCATCGATTCCAGCTCCGTCAGCCGGAACAGGGATTTGATCCCGGAATCGGTCACGTGCGTTGATGTGAGGTTGATCTCGTGCAGATTCGTGATCTGGCCCAAAAGATGAAGTGCCTCATCATCGATCGCTTCGTTCATGGCGAGGCTGAGCCGAAGGGGAACATCGATTTTTTTCCACGCGGTCACACAGTCGGCGGTAAGCGGGAAATGCCACCAGACTTCCAGAGTTTCCCCCTCTTTCAACGCCTTTACGACCAACGGATCGATCTCAGGATTCGGCGTGAGTGTCGGATCGTTTGGGTCCTGCCAGACTTTGGCCGCCTTAACCCCTGTAGCAGTACGTACTTCCAGCTTGTCGGCCGTGATCATTGCGGGAAGAGCGTCTTCCTTTACAGCCGCGCCGCCCTGAAAATTCCCGTAAGGATACGGAATCGGCTGACCGTCCGGGCCGACCATTCCCGGATAAAACGCCGGGACTGCGTAACCGGCACTCATCTGCATGGGAGAACCGGGAGGAAGGACCGTCACAAAGGGAGGAAGAACGGGGGCTTGAACCGGTACGGGCGTCTGAGCTTGAGAGGAGGCCGTCGGTACGGAAGGCTGCGGCGGAAGTTCCTTTTCCTCCTCGGCCATATCGTCGATTTCGGAAAGCATCCGGTCGTAAGTCGCCTGATCGATCGCGCCCTCGAGAAAGCGCTGCATTAATTTCTGCTTAAGCTCTAAAAGCTCACGTTTCATAATCGCTCCCTGACTGGTAGCCAAAAGTCAAAAAATACTTACGCCATATTATAGTATTTATTTCTTTTGTGTAAAGTGGGAAATGACTTTTTTTTAAAATATTTTAAGATTAACTTCCCAGAGCCCCGAAACCATTCAGCTTCCGGCCCGACGGAGCTGGTCCAGAAGATTCTGGATCTTCTGGTGGTTTTCGTCCGTCTGGCGAATGATCAAGTGGCCGTTTGGCGACCAAAACTGGATCGTTCCGTTTCCACCATTCTGCTCCCACGATTCCGGGTGGATCGTGTTCTGGATCACCTCAACGAGCTGCTCACCGGCTTCCTCGTTGACCTGGTTTCCAGCCCCGAATCCTGGGGCCCCAAAACCAGGAGCGGCCTGCTGGGCCATTTCCGCCTTTTCTGGTAGTTTCTTCACACTCGCGGGCTTTTCTTCCTTCTTTTCACCACTTTTTTCAGCGCTCTTTCTGGCGAGTTCCGCTTCGGCGATCTGAATGGAAAGGGCGTCAAGTTTTACGCGGAGATTCCTCAAAAGCAGCTTCCGCGTCGATTCGGGAAGGGTCTCGTCCGCCTCGACCTCACGATAAAGCCCGAGGAGTTCCCGAGCGGCATTTTCGGCCTGGGTTTCCGGGACCTTTTTCCAGTGCTTCAGGGCGGTTTGCGCTTCCTTCTGAAGCTCCTTCCCCTCCGCGGCCTGCGCACAGACCGGGGGTAGAACGAGCGCCAGACCCAGAATCAAAAGAGCGAGTTTGAAAATTTTCATGAGGTTCCTCCTCAAATAGTCAATGAAGGTTTCTACTTCGTAATTTTCACGACCATTACGCACTCGGCGCCGAGGTTTTTCTCACCGCAGAGGATCTCCACGTTCCCCTTCAAATCGTCACGGAATGACGTGAATTCCACCTCGATCGGCTCTTGGGTCGGGTTGAAGACCGTCAGGTAGTACACGCCACCGTCAGTCGCCGGGTCACCAAAACGCTCGACGAGCAATTTTTCACTGCTCATAGAAACGCCCGTCTCAGGTTCCCAGCCCGCCTCCGCGACCAGCTTGCAGAGCGGGACGTACTTTTTGAAAAGCGGCCGGTCACGCTCGTAGAGCTCCGGGTTTTTGAAGTAATGGTCGGTCGAAGCGTTGGCGCTGAAGTAGCCCGGGAACATTCCGAACGCGAGCGAGCGCTGCATGAACTTTTCGCTGCACTCGTACGAGAATTTCGTGAAATCCGTGTTCATCAGGAAACAGTACGGTTTCCCTCCGCAGAGCATCCGGCGGTACTGCAGTTCACGGACGTCCATCGGGTGCCAGCCGTTGCGGTTCCAGTCGGTTTCCGTCCCCATGACGTCCAGGATCGGCGCGAGCCACGAGAGCGAGCCGGGCGTGGAATTGGCCATCATGAGGCGGTTCGACGCGTGGACCTTCTGCTCCAGTTCATGCACGTACTCGAACGAAGTCAGGCCCCGGTAAAGCGCGGGCTTTTTCTCCTTCAGCGAGAACGTGAGCGGCGTTTTCGCGCAGGCCAGATGCTCGCGGCGGAAGTTCAGAGAAAGCGTCACGTAGCACTCCGAGGAATCGATGTACTCGCCGTCCACGCCGGAAAAGTCATTTTCTTCGCGGACTTTGCCGTAGCATCTCTCCTGGTAGTCGGCGCTCCATTTGGCCTCGCATGTGTTCGGGGACTGGATCCCCGGAATGTCGCAGGTGCTCCAGACGATCCCTTTGCACCACGGCGTATCAAGGTAACGGCCCGAAGGCTTCTGATTCGCGTCGTACATCACGGAAGTCTCCCACCCTTTCGCGTACGAGCCGCCCTTTCCGGACTCCGCGATTTTACGGGCCTCGGCGATTCCCAGGTCGATGATCTGCTCGTTTGAAAGATTTTCCCCCTCCTCGCCTTCCGGGAGATCAAGCCGCATCCACCACGTCGTCGGCTCCGTGTAACGGAACGTCAGGTAATTGTGCGCGTCATCCCAAGCCGTTTCTGTATCGCCTTCCATGAACATGAAGCCGAAATCTTCATGAGCAGGGACCTCGCTGATCTTCGCGAACGGCATCCAGACGCCCATCTGGGGAACGCGGACCCTGAACGCCTCCGGGTAGAGTTTCATATAGCGGCTCCACGCGGTCCGCAGCCCACCAGCCTCCTGCGAGAAATGGCAGAAACGCAATTCCCACTCGTTATTTTCCGGCACGAAACCCAAATCGTACGCGATGCAAAGCTCTTTCGTGACCCGATTGTAGAACGTCCGGTAAATGGCCGGAAATGCCGGGTCGATCCCGAGCCAGTACTCCGCGGAGTCGTTCCCCACGCCCTGGATCGGGAAGCGGTTTAGGCGCCCCATCCCCGCGGGATTTATGCGGCCTTGCGAGACTTCATCCCACTCGATGGTTTTCGAGGAGTCCAGCGCGTCGAAGTATTTCGTCATTTCGGCCGGGACCGGAACTGCCGCGACGAGCGTCATGCAGCGGTCCGTGGGGGTCAGGCTTTTGATCTTTACCGCGTCAAAAACCGTACCGCATTCGGTGGTTTTGGAGTCGAGTTTCAGCTCAAACTCTTTCTGGCCGTCCGGAGCAAACGACGCTGAGTACACGCCGTCCTTTCCCGCTTCCAGCCGATGCCAGTCGGAGTCCTGCCCAGCGTCACGCAAGTAGAAACGCGGCGTCGGTTCTTGCGTTTCAGCCGTCTGGGAATCCCCCACCTGCTGGGCGACTTGCGGCGAGCGGAAAACGTTCAGTCCGTCGAAATGGAACAAACCGCCGATTTTTTCCGGGTCACCCTGGCGCAAGGTCGGCATACGGAACTGGACCGTGCCTTTTTTCAGGCGGAACAGGCAGTAGAACGTGAGTCTCTTGATCGGCTTCGACGGCAGGAAAAAGGTGGATTCGGTCTTCCACTCCTTCGAGCCGTCAAAACTGGCTTTGATCCCCCACTCGGGCGTACCGTCCGTGTAGATCGCGTCCACGTAGAGCGAGTAATCGCCACCCAATCCCGCCACTTGCGCGGTCAGGTTCCGGCTTTCCCCCGAAATGAAAATCGGAAGCGGCTGGGTCTGATCCAGGGTCACGCCCCAGATCACGGCGTTCGTCGCAGTGTTTCCTTCACTGGGAGCGTCAACGGTCCAGAGGACGCCCTTTTCGTCGGTCGTTTCCGTTACATTGCCGGACTTGTGGGCGGGAAATTTCTCGAGCAGATTTTGCTCGGCAAAAATCGTTTCGCGGCACTGCTGCATACAGACGAAATCCGCACGGACGCCAAGCGTCAGGACAAACAAAAGGCCAAGAGACCAAACCAGACGGCGGGAAAGAATGGAAAGCATGATTTTTCTCCTGCGAAAAACTTTCAGGGGGGGACTATTTCTTTAAAAAGGTTTGTGGTATAATACAAACTGGCCACTACTAATTAGTGTAACGCAGTTTTTTCAAATTTCAAGCCCCCCCAAGAGAAAATCATAAAAAAAGGAGCCGCCATGAATCTTTCCCGACGTTCTTTCCTGAAACAGTCCACCCTCCTCGCCGCTTCCGCCGCCGCATCGACCACCGTTTTGCCGGAGTTTGTGAAGGCCGAGGAAACCGCCGTCCCGCGCCCGAAAATCGCCGTTCTGGGCCGTCTTCCCGACGCGGCCAAAATCGAGGAAATGCAGAGACTCGGCATTGACGGGATGGAAATTTCCGGCCCGTTCACGATGGAAGAGGCAAAAGCCGCCAAAAAAATCGCGGACGCCGCAGGATTCCGCTTTCACTCCTGCATGGGCGGAGGCTCCGTCGAGAGGATGGAACTCGCTGCCGAGTTGGGCGCCGACGCCGTGCTGGTCGTCCCGGGCCGCGTCAGCGGCGTGAAAATGCCCGAGCCGTGGGAGTTCAAGATCCAGTTTGACGAAAAGACCAATCTGCTTCAGCAGGTCGTGGAAGGCGATAACGCACCGTACGCCGACTACATCAAGGCGCACAACGAGGCGATGCAGCGCGCGCGGGCTCTCGTTGAGGGCCTGATCCCCGCCGCGGAGAAACTCGGGATCACGATGGGGCTGGAAAACGTCTGGAATAATATGTGGGTCCACCCGGCTTTCGCGGCCAATTTC
>JAFTCU010000026.1 GCA_017454585.1 Thermoguttaceae bacterium
CCCCGTTTTCTTTCGCGGCGTGCAGTTTGCTGTCCTGGCGGATCTCTTCGGAAAGGACCTCCAGGTAGTCTTTGGCCGCGGCAATCGGCGGGTGAAGGTTCAGAAGCGAAACTTCCAGGATCTGGATCCCGATCTCATCTTCGTCCAGATGTTTCTGGAGGCGGTCCCGCAGTTCCTTGGCGAATGCCGCGCGGTCCACGCTCATCACGTACGCCATCGTGCGGCCCATCGTCGCATCGACCAAGGCGCGGTACGCGTACTCGGAAACCGCGTTTTCGGGGTTCTGGCACTTTTCCACGTAATCGAAAAAGCCTGACGGATCCTCTTTGATCTTGAACTGGACCATCGCGTTCACGACGAACGATTCTTCCTGATTCAGCGGGATCTCAAACTCCGTGCCGTGTTCTTTCGTCCAGATGTACGAATACTCCGTGGCCGTGACTTTCTCGAAACCGACGGGCAGCATGGAGATTTTCTTGACCGGGAACGCCATCACCGTCCCGAACGGGTACGGGATTTTCAGGTGAATTCCCGGCTGAATGATCTCGCGGTGGATCTTCCCGAAGTCTTTCCGGACCCCAAACTCGCCCAGCCGAATCACGTACAGCGAGGAAAGGGCCCACGCCATGACGCAGACCATCACGATCGCCGGGACCATCGCACGGGCGACGAAGCGGATCGACCAGGAGGAGCGGAAGCTCACGCCCCACTTTTTCTCCATCGTGAAGAAGAAACTCTTGATCGGATTCCCGCGCACGAAAACCATGTAACGCAGGAAGACCGTTGTAGGCGACTTGAACGTGTCCTGCGTTCCTTTGGTGGTCATCCACCCGGAAAACAGGCGGCAGAGCTGCTCGACCGAAATGAGCAGGATCCAGCTCAGGAAGAAAATCACCAGAGCGGTTTCCGGCCACGTGACGATTTGCCGCAGGAGCATCGCGATCGAGAAGCATGCCAGCGACCAGCACGCCTCCCACGAGGCCTCCATCATGGATTCAGCTTCCGGAAGGTCCGTTGAGCGTGCGGCTTCGGGATCGTTTGCGATCGTGTCATAGGCACGGGCCATTATGAGCCACACGATGCTCCCGGCCATCGCGAGAATGGCGATCAAAACACACTGGCCTTCTGGAACGAGCAGGATTTTGTCAATCGGGAAAGTCCACTTCCAAAAGGCGTATGCCGCGAAAGCCGCAAACAGAACCGTGGGCAAAATCCCCATCAGGAGGAAATGGATATTGCTTGCCTGCTCAAATTCGATCTCGTAAGGATTTTCGACGTTAGTCCCCCATTCCGGCTTTTTCCAGACCTTGACCTCGGCGAGTTTCGCACGCATCCGGCCAGCATGAAAAACCAGGAAGGACGTGACGGCAATCAGTGAAAACTCGATTCCCAGTACGCTTATAAGAAGCGACCCGGAACCATAAAGCCTCAGACCATAAATAAAGAAGATGAGGGCCAGAACCGCCGCGAGCCCGGCAGAAGCCAAAACCAGCCCATGCCAGCCGCCGCTTTTTCCGCCAGATGAACTGGCCGATCCGGGAGATGGATTTTTGTTCGGAGCGTTTTCAAATTCGGAATCAGTCATTTTTTCTCTGTGTATGGTGAAATGTTACTTGACTTGCGCACTTCGCGGTCAGTGGTCAACAGTCCATTTTACGTGAAAAGTCTGAAACGTACTTTTTCTCATTTTCAGCCAGAAGCAGAAAATATTTTCAACTATTATACCACAAAATTATTTATTTGCAATAGTTTTCCCATTTTAACCACTTGAAAAGTGGGAATATTTTGCTTGTTTTATTCAAAATACGCATATTTTCGCGAATCTGTTTTCTTTTATCGTTATTTTTTCCTGCTTTCTTTCTTTTTTCCCTGGAAGGTGGTGTCATTCAATTTAAGGAAATGGTGATTAAATTGATGATTAGAAAGCTTTTAAGGAAGGGAGGATGCGAACGCTTTTTTTTACGTTCAAAGCATTTTAGCGGATCTAACCCGAATTTTGTCGTTTCGTTTCATTTTTCCCATTTTCCCTTTTCGTTTTCACTGGTTCTTAATCTGTGAAAAGTCTTTCGGCACTGGTCGAATCCCCTCAGAAACCGTCCTGAAATGACGAATAAAGCAAAAGATACGCACCTATATTGAAAAATATTTTAAAATTTTTGAGAAAAATCCTGAAAATCCCCCGGCCCGGTCGTTGACCAAACATATATTTAATATTAAAATAGAGGTCTGGGTTCCGTAAAAAAGACATATTCCCGCGGTGGGGCGATGACGTAAAACCGGAGGAGTTTTGGGGATTAGGAAATTACGATAATCACGGCTACTTCTCCGCCCCTGGCGGTTTACCTCCTGATTCAGGGGGTGTAAAAATTAAAAATCAGCAAGGAAAAAACAGATGGCTCGAAGCAATGCAGTCTGGGGAATCGACGTTGGAAACTGTTCACTGAAAGCGATGCGCGCCTATACGGACGACGCGAATCCGGGCATGGTGATCGTGGATGCGGTCGATTACATTGAGTATTCGCAGATTCTGACTCAACCGGGCGTGGATGCGGACGCGGAGGTCCGTGAAGCGCTCAAACTTTTTCTTTCCCGTAACTCAATTAAGGGGGATAAAATTGCATTCGCGATGAGCGGCCAGAACGGTCTGGTCCGTTTTCTGAAGCTCCCGCCGATCGAACCGAAAAAAATCCCGGAAATCGTAAAATACGAAGCGAAACAGCAAATCGCCTTCCTGAATGAAGTGATATGGAAATGGCAGCGAATGGGTCAGCAGGCCCAGGAAACCGCGTTTCCGCTTGAGGTGGAAATTGGTTTGTTCGCCGTGAAGCGTGACCAGATTTTCAAGATGGTGACAATGAGTGATTCGCTCGGGATCCCGATCGACACGATTCAGCTTACGCCGTTGGTTCTGTATAACTACCTGATGCACGACGAGATGGGCGAGCTTCCGAGTATGGATGATTACGACCCGGAAAACCCGCCGCCGTATGTGGTAGTTCTTTCGATGGGTACCGACTCCACGGACCTCATTCTCACAAACGGATTCCGCGCCTGGCAGCGTAACCTCCCCATCGGCGGCAATCATTTCACGAAAGCCTTGATGAAAGAGCTGAAGCTCACTTTTGCGAAGGCGGATCACCTCAAGCGCAATCTGGCCTCAAGTCAGGACAAAGTGGCGGTTCTGCGTGCGATGCAGCCGGTTTTCAATCAGTTCCAGAATGAAATCCAGCGTTCCCTCGGATTCTTCTCAAGCCTCGACCCGAACGCGCAGTACGAGCGCGTGATCGGGCTTGGAAACGCGATGAAGCTGACCGGTTTGACCCGATACCTCTCCCAAAACCTGGGTATTGACGTGGTAACGGACAAACTGTTTCCGAATCTCGATACATCGAACCTCGCCGACAGTTCGCTCATCAAGGAAAACCTTTCGACATTTGGCACGTGTTACGGTCTTTGCCTGCAAGGACTGAAAAAGGGCACGCTCAACACGAACTTCCTGCCGGGTGATGTGGTTCTTACGCGTTTGATCAATTCGAAGAAGCCGTGGATGCTTGCCGCTACGGTTCTTCTGATGCTCGGTTCCGCGATCGGGTTTGCCGCTCAAATGCGTGTCCAGCCCTCCGTTTCGGATAAAAACTGGCAGGTGGCTGAATCGAAAGCGGAGGGACTTTCAAGCCAGGCGAAGAATTTCCGTGACGCCATCGCGACGCAGGAAGAGACATTCCAGAATCTCGATAAAATGGGTGAGAATTTCATCATGGGATTCCGAAGCCGAACCGCGTGGCTGGAACTGCTGACTGGAATTAATGCCTGTCTCCCGGTCGAGTCGGCCCCACTTCCGGATGAAAGCAAACTCACTGCTGAGGAATGCGCTAACGAGATCATGAACCGCAAAGAACTGCACATCGTGAACATCGAGGCGCAGCCCCTTTCGGAATACGAGTCCCAGGAATGGATGCGAGTCGCGATCCTCTCAACCAACGGTGAGATCCTTCCGGATAACCTGAAAAAGACATACAGAAAAATTGCTGCCGCAGCCGCCAAAGCCGCCGCCGCTGTTGGGGATGAAGAAGAGGCTGAAGCCGCGGATGACGGTGAAGAAAGCCCGATGGACGCTCTGATTCGTACCGCGCTGGCGCCTGAAAAGAATACGGCACTTGCTTCCACGTCGGAAGACGGAGAGGAAGGTGAGGCGAGCGAGGAGGCTTCCGCAGATGAAGGATCGGCTTCTGAAGGGGCCGGTGAAGGTGAAGAAGACGAGGAAGGCGCTCCCAAGCCGAAAAAACCCGCAAGATGGATCGTTTCGATCTATGGTTACCACTGGCACAACGGAAATCAGGAGAGGATCAAATTCGATAAATTTGTCGAAGAATCATTCCTGAGTAAAATGACGGGACCTGACGCTCTGGAGTTCAAACTCCCCCTGCTGAAATCGGCGGCTTTGATTGATCCGGAGGCTCAGGGCGCTGAAGTGGTTACGATGCGTGATTTGGGCGTGCGTTATCCGGTCATTATTAATAAAGCGATCGAAGCGAGTTTCAACGGCGGCTGGAAAGATATTCGAACCCGTGAAATTCGTGACGAATATATGCTGACTCCGGCGGCCATGAACACGCGGACGAGAGCCCCCATGGTTATGGACACGATGAATCCGGAGGGGGTCCAGGAAATTCCGAAACGCACCGGACGCCGTTACGATTTTGTCATTCATTTCCTTTGGGAGCCGAAATCGGCAGTGGACCGCGCGGAACTCCGTGTTGCCATTCAGGAAGCGGAAGCAAAACGTGCGGCAGAAGAAAAAGAAGCGCAGGAAATGCTCGACGGCGAAGAGTCTGAAGGATCGAATGATTCCGAGGAATAATTCCCGGCTGCTGGCCTGATTTATTGGAGAGTTTTTCCCGATTTTCATTCACTTCCCTATATTGACGGCGCAGAAAACGCTGTCCCGAAAAGTGCCAATACAAAACCTTTCAGATTGGGGCTGAATCATGACTAAATTCCAAATCGTTTTAACCTATATAAAGAAGTACATTTTCTGGGTCATTTCCGGACTTTGCCTCATTATAACACTCATTGTCGGGACTTCTGTCACGGGAAGCAAGCAGGCCGATTTTAAAGCCAAAGTCGCTGAGATAGACAATCACTTCTCGGATATACAGCGGCTGGCCGGTGAGGATCTTCCGAACGAAATGATCGTGGATCAGAAGAAAAAAGATGTCGCAAATCTGAAAGAAACCATCGTTGACGCGTGGTATCAGCTTTACAACCCACAGGTCCAGTATTTTGAAAACCTTTGGCCGAATTTCCGCAATGCAAAAGGTGATGTGGACGCTCAGGCCGCAGATTACCTGGATGAACTTCAGAAAGCGTGGCGCAGCCAGACTGTTTTCGATCAGACGGATAATATGCCGTCGGAAGTTCAGGACGCCTACCGTCAGTACGTGACCCAGATTCAGGAATTTGACTTTATGACCCGTTACAAAATTTACGTTCCTCAGGCCGGAGTGGACGGAATGGAAGGCGCGGGGATGATCAATGGAATCGTCAATAATCAGGTTTTGGAAACGGCTGGCGCTACAGGCGTGGAACTTCCTTCTGAAGGAATGTGTACGTGGGATGATGTGAACCGTCAGCAAATGCGCCGCAGATTTCGTATTCTCTCCCGCCGTATCGGGAATGGAAAGACGATTTCAACGCGCAAAGTGCTTCTGGTTCAGGAAGACATTTGGATGTATGACATTCTGCTTGGCGCGATTTCCAAGATGAACGAAAAATCGGAAGGTTCCCACGATGCGGTCGTCAAAAGAATTTTCCGGATTGATATTGCGAGCGACGCATCAACACTAAACGCCAGTGCCGATGATTCACAGCAGCGTGGTTCCGGGCGCGCTTCCATTCGGGAGAGCAGAGGGGGAATAAACGAGAAAGACGAAAATGTCGTCTTTAACGCAGAGGAACGTGTTATTTCCGTCGCGGAGCCGCAGCGTACCGGCAACGAGGAACTTGGTGAAGGCGAAGTTCCTCCCGAAATGACCGAAGAGGAAGAAGGCTCGTCAGGCATGGCGGACTCGGAGTTCGAGGAGATCTTTGATTGCCGCTACTGTGATTCCTACGGGAATTTTATGTCCTCGCTTGATTTGGCTGCCTACCTGAAAACCAAGCCGGAATATATCATGATGCCGGTTCACGTTAAAATCCTCATCAACCAGAAAAAAATCCCGCAGTTCCTTTTGAACTGCCTTAACTCGGAAATCCCGATTTACATTCATCAAATCAGTATGCAGGCACGTGACCTGGACAGCATTCGTCATCATCTGGAGATCATTCCGGACGAGGAAGATGCCAACGCAGAAGGGGCAGAAGGGGCGAGCGGCACACCGCGTCAGGCGAGACGTGAACGCGGTTCCCGTGACGACCTCGGGAACGATATGGAAGACAATAGCACGCTGGAAATGCAGAATGAGACCATGTTCGACCCGACCAACGAGAATGGAGAAATCGACCGCCGCAAGCCAGAAGATGTCGAATTTGAAATGTGGGGGATGATTTGCCTCTTCAATAAACCGGATGAAAGCAAATTCGAAGCGGTTCTTGGTGATCAGGAAACCTCCGAAGGCAGTGAAGAGGAAGAAACCTCCGAAGAGGATGAGAACGCCGATGACGAGAACACTGACGACGAGAACACTGACGACGAGAACTTTGACGACGAGAACTTTGACGACGAGAACTTTGACGACGAGGAAGCGGCCGAGATGACTTCAGACGACGAGGAAACTCCTGAAGACACCACTGAATCCACCGATGAAACGGGGGAGGAACCTCCTGCGGCAGACGCAGAGGAACCCGTTGCAGATGATACCGCTGCTAACAATGACGAAAATTAGCACGGCTTTACCCGATGCCATTTCAGGATGGTGTATCGATAAAAACGAATAAAAAACAAAATTTCAAACAGGAATAAACGACTATGGCCAAATTGGATGCAGATCGAATGAAGGAATTGTGCCTGAACAATTTCGAAAAAGTCATTTTTGGGGTTTTGGCTTTATTCTTTTTGATGATGGTCTTTTCCGCCACCAAGGTGAAGCCTTACGCGCAAACCCCGAACCAGCTTACCAATGTGTGCGAGCAGGCTCAGGCTAAATTTCAGGTGGAGCAGGAAGTTCAGCCGGTCGTCAGGAATTACGAAAGTCTCATCAGTTCCGTTCAGGAGCCGATTCCTGCTACGGATTATGCGACCGCTGTCGTATGGAACCCAATCCTTTCCAAGGAAGGCCAGAAACGTCGTGCGCCCAAGGCTTTAGGGGTTCAGAATCTTGTTGTTAAAGAGTGGCACGGAAGTGTGCAGAAGCCGCAGCAGCTTGATGAAGAAACTGGCCGTCCGATGATGGATGACGGCTTGGGTGGAAGACGAAACAGTACCACCATGGGCGTTCGCTGCTGTATCATTCTTGGCGAAATTCCCTATTATGAACAGCAGGAAGAATTTCAGACCAAGCTCGGAACACCGGCAAACATGGTCAACGGTGTGAATGGTGGAGCTGGAATGTACGGATCAAATCCTTCTGATCCGGACGCGCCGTATTACCACAATTATATTGTGGAACGTGCGGAAGTTCCGGCCGACGGGAATATGGATAATCTCGTGTGGGTCAACCTTCACAAAAAAGACTCTGAAAACGAAAAGCAGATTCGTTTCTTTAATCCTCAAAGTTCGGACGGTTCGTACATCTCGAACGGTGGCGGCGGAATGGATATTCCTGATAAGTATCGTCCTCCGCAGCTTTGGCGCCGTCCGTCCAATGCCGACAAAACCGCAGCGGCAGAAGATGGTAAAACCCCCGGGAAAACAACCCAAACTACTGGCCGCAATCGTCCGGGTATGGTTCCTGAAATGACTGGTATGGCTGGTATGGACGGCATGAGCGCGAACGGCTTGCTCATGGCTCGTGACTCGCTGATTGCCAATCTTCCTCAAGTCGTTCAGAATGGTCAGGGGGGCGGATTTGGTACGTTCAACTGGGCTACATACCTTCCTTACTCAGATGCTTTTGAGTTTGACATGAGCTCGATGTACGGGTACGGAATGCCGGGAATGAATAACAAATTGAAGAAGAAGGACCAAAACGCTGAAGAAACCACCGAGAATCCGGCCAATGATGAGGAAGATGACGAGGAATATGATGACGACGGCGTTATCACGCCAAATCAGATGCTTGATAATCAAATGGATCAGGAAGCGGAGATACGTCTTTTCCGTTACGTCGATTATACCGTGAAAGAAGGGAAGCAGTACGTTTACCGCGTCCGTCTTTCTCTGCACAATCCGAACTACCAGCACGAGCCGGCGTTCACGCTTGAAAATCCGGATGATGCGAAAGTCAAATATCTGGAAAGTCCTTACTCAAATGTGACTCATCCCGTTTCGATTCCGTTGGACCGCCATTTCTATGTGCAGGGCTTTTCCAAGTTTTATCCCAGAAAAGCAGCGGACAAGAAAGACCCCAGAATCAAAAAATGGTCGTACTTCCTGACATTACTCCCGGTGAAATATAACCCGGAAACAGGTAACGAAGACTTTACCTTCTTCAAACAGCTCGCGCCGGATGTTCCAGCTCCGACAAAAGGCAAAAAGAAGCAAACGGGTCTTGTCAAGAAGGAAGAACCTGTTCGTCTTCTCCCGGGGCAGTTGCTCGACCTGATGGTTTTTGAAGATGAAATTCGTGACCTCGGAAACATGGAAACCAGTTATAACACCGTCAATCGTTTCGATGAGGACGAGGAAGAAGATCGTGAACAGAAGCTCTTTACGACACAGTTCGTCCTGCTGGACTTCCGCGGTGGTCAGGAGCTTTACGCCCCCATTGATGAACGTGACCTGAACGGGGCAGACGAGCAGGTCAAGAAAGACCCGACGGGGATTTACTCTCCGGCCTCGGTTCTGCTGATCGGGCCCAAGGGCGAGCTGGTGATTCAGTCCGAGCTTGAGGATGTCGTGGAAGTTTATCGCCGCCGTGATATGAACGAGCTGAACGATATGCAGATGGAGCCGACGGAAATGATGGATCCTGAGCAGGACAAAAGGGCGAACCGCCGTCGCCGCGGAAAGCCTGGCGAGGGAGAAATCGCTCCTCCTCCGGAACCCAGAAATGGAAGAAGAAACAGGCTTGAAAACCGGCTTTGATTCCGAACGGCTTCAAAAACGTTTGAAAGGCCGTAACGTGGGCGCGTGATTTACCACGTTACGGCCTCCCACTTTACGCACAATGATTCAGAAACTTCCCGTTGGGGACCTCATCTTTCTCGGAACCGGCACGTCCCACGGCGTCCCCATGATCGGCTGCGACTGCCCCGTCTGCCAGAGCGCGGACCTGAAAAACAAACGCACGCGCAGCTCCGTGATCCTGGGTTTCCCGGAAGGAAATCTTCTGATCGACACCGGCCCGGACCTTCGGCAGCAGTTTCTTCGTGAGGGGCTGGTCTATGCCGACGCGATCCTCTACACGCACCCGCACGTGGACCACCTCTTTGGGCTGGACGACACGCGGCTCTTTCCGCGCCGCAACGATGACAAACCGACGGAGGTTTACTGCGACGAACGGACAAACCGGGCGATCCATCAGTCTTTCGCGTACATTTTCAACCCGGCGGTGCAGGAGTTTCCTGCGGGGGGGATCCCGAAACTGATCATTCACGAGATCGAGCCGTTCCGCGAGTTTGAAGTCCTGGGGCGCAAGGTCCTCCCGCTCGCGATCGATCACGGCTGGATGCAGATCCTGGGTTTCCGCACGGGCGATCTGGCGTACTGCACCGACACGAAGCGCGTCCCGCCCGAAACGCTGGAGCATTTGTACGGCCTGGAAACGCTCATCATCGGCTGCCTGCGCTACGAGCCGCACCCCACGCACATGGGCCTGGATGAGGTACTGGAGCTTGTGGAGAAGATCCAGCCGAAGCGGGTTTTCTTCACGCACATCGGGCACCGTTTCGACCACGCGACACTTTCGTCGGAGCTTCCGCCGCACATCCAGCCGGCGTTTGATGGTCTGCGTTTGAGCGGGGTTTTTTGAAAGGGTTTATCGCCAAGGGAATTTTTCAATGGCAGACTTTGATCCGTATCATGAATGGCTCGGTATCTCGCCCGAAGAACGCCCTATTAACCATTACAGTTTACTGTCGCTCCACTGCTTTGAATCGAATACCAAGGTCATTTCCAACGCGGCGGACCGGCAGATGGCGTATGTTCGGACGTTTCAGACGGGGCCGCACGCGGTTGAATCTCAAAGAATCCTGAACGAGCTTTCCAAAGCCCGTGTTACTCTGCTGAACCCGAAGAAAAAGGCTGCGTACGATACTCAACTGCGTAAAGAACAGTCGGCCCGAACCGTTCCGCTGCCGCCCTCACTGCCGTCGCTGAAGCGTCCGGAACCGGTAGTTTATTCAACCCCAAAAAGGCCGGAACCCACGGTCCATTCCGCCGCCAAACGTCCAGAGCCGGAAGTCCGAGTTTATTCTCTTTCGGATACGTATCAAAGTATAAAATTGGATTCAAAGGACCTCCAAACGAACTATCGGAATCAGTCTGATTTAGAGGATGCTTGCAGGAAAATTCAGAAGGTTTATGATCAAAAAAATCTGCTTGCGTCCATGATTGAAAAAAGCAAAACAAAGCTGGATGGTTTTCAGTTTGGGCTCTCTTCCCTATGGTATCAGTTATTTCCATCGGAAAAATATTCCGCACTTCTGAGAAAACTACAGAGGAATCTCCACCGCGTGAAAGCGTTTGACAGGCAGTTCTTTTTGAGTATTTCTTTCTTTTTTAAGCCGCCGGAGCGTGAAAGATGGAATTCCCTCAAAGATATGATTGAAAAACAGCGCATTGAGGTGACTCAGTCTGTTTGGAAAATTGCCGAGGAATATCCCGTCGAGTTGTATCAAGGCGAAAATGATCAATACAATGTATCAAACTTTAAATTGAAAAAATGCCAGACTTCCGTTGGTCATCTGGATGCTTTTCAATCTGTGAAACCTTATCTCTTTTTAGGAACGGAAAAGGAGGAAGGTATTTATATTTATCCCTCGTTCGTCATCATAAGAAATCAGGATAAAAGTGAAATCGTTCCCCATTGCAGTCTGGATTTAAGAGTTTCGAGGGTTTATCTTGCTAAAAGCAGTGTCCCCCGGGGGGTAAAGATAATTGATTCAGCCTGGAGGTGTACCAGCAAAGGGGAAGAAAGAGATCCACGGCATAAATACGATGAAAAAAAACGTGTCCTGGAATACTTCAAACTGGAAATACGCACAAAATCAAATCAGAAATTGGCCTTCCTTTTTGGCAGTGAAGATATTGCCGATCATTTCGCTGACATTCTTGGACAAAACGTGAAAATGTCATTTCTTCCATTAGAGAAGCAGGAAGAGTTTAATGATTTGATGGAAAAGCTGGAATTGACTAACGCGACGGATACATCAAAAATCACTTCAGATGGGTGCAACGGTTGCTGCGGATGCTTTTTTATGGTCATTCTCATCATAATCATCTTTTCTTTTTTGTAATGGTTTCTTTGGCAGGCGTGAGAGGTTTTTCTCCCGCTTGACAGGGATATTGCCCTCTTTTCTTTTTCAAAATTTTTTCTGTGATATTTCTAAAATCCATTAAGAAATTCTTGACAAAATTTGTAAATATGATAGAATATAATCTCCTGTTAGAAATCATTTACCATTAAGAGATTTTTTCGATGGCAGACTTTGATCCGTATCACGAATGGCTCGGCATTTCGCCGGAAGAACGCCCCATTAACTATTACAGTTTGCTGTCGCTTCGCTGCTTTGAGTCCAATGCAAAAGCCATTTCCAACGCGGCCGACCGGCAAATGGCGTATGTACGAACGTTTCAAACGGGGCCGCACGCAGAGGAATCTCAAAGAATTCTGAATGAACTGGCCCAAGCCCGAGTTACCCTGCTGAACCCGGAACAAAAGGCGGAATATGACGCACAGCTGCGTAAAGAACGCTCGGCCCGTGCCGTCCCGCTGCCGCCCCCACTGCCGCCGCTGAAAAGACCCGAACCTCCGGTATTGCCTCGCCCGAAACGTCCCGAGCCGGCAGTTCAATCCTCATCCAAACGCCCTGAGCCTCCGATCAGGCCCTTTTCCAAACGTCCGGAGCCGACGGTACAGTCAGCTCCAAAGAGGCCGGAGCCTGTAGTGCAAATAATCTCCGAAGGAGAGGAATCCGAAGTGCAGACTGATCCAGAAGTGTCGGAGCCAGTGACAATCCAGATTATCCTTAATAACCAGGAACCAGAGGTAAAAGTAAGTTATAGTCAATCCAATGTTTCCCAGCAGAAACCTGCGGAAGATACAACCGCTCAAGGGTGTTGTGGCTGCTTATTTCTAATTATCATTATGATCTTTTTAATGTCTTTGTTTTAATGGGTCCTTTGGCGATCGAACTAACCAAATGAATCAACAAGAAATTTACTATCTGATGTTCTTTGCATTGGATAAATGCACCCGAACCAATCCGACTGACGCATTGCTGAGTTTTTGCGGCGATGTGGATCCGTTCCTTTTTACGGATAGAACGTCTGCGGACCCGGCCGTGAGCGATGATTTCGACAAATTTTTCCAGAAAAATGTGCCGAACCGAACGCTGAACGCCCAAGAAAGCCTTGCTTTTGTGAAGGCGTTTCTGGAATCGATCCAGGAATATACGTATTCGTGGCCCAAAATCAAGGCCGCGATCGAAAGCGTTTCCGAAGAGGAGTGGGCCAAAGGCGCTGAAAAAATGCGCTCGCTTCCCAGAGGCGTGAATCCGTTCGATGGAACAGACTATTTACCCCTCAGAGGCACTTCCTGAGAAAAAAATCTTTAAATTTCTTGCCGCTCTTTTGCCGCTGATTTGCCGCTAAAAGCCGTTAAAGTCCATTAATCGCGGCAAAAGTGCCGGTTTTGCGAGTTTATTGGCAAAAAATTGCCGTAATCCCTCTTGATTTTTTCTCCCGGCGTGTTAAAATGATCGTGTACTTGAGGGAAGCGTCCCAAGAGCCAAAATGAAATTTTTAATTACGTTCTTTTCAGAACCAGACCTTTTTGAATACGAAGGAGCATAAGATGTCTCAGTATTTGGATTCCGTGATGGAAACTGTTGTCAAGCGCAACGCCGGTGAAGTTGAATTCCACCAGGCCGTTAAAGAAGTTCTCGAAACCATTGAACCGGTTATCGCGAAGTATCCGGAATTCGAAAAGGCCAAAATCGTTGACCGTATCGTCGAACCGGAACGTCAGATCATGTTCCGCGTCCCGTGGGTCGATCGCAATGGTGAAGTCCAGGTGAACCGTGGTTTCCGCGTCCAGTTCAACTCCGCCATCGGTCCGTACAAGGGCGGCATTCGTCTCCACCCGTCCGTTTATCTTGGGATCATCAAATTCCTCGGCTTCGAGCAGATCTTCAAAAACGCTCTGACCACCACCCCGATCGGCGGCGGAAAAGGCGGTTCCGACTTCGACCCCAAAGGCAAGACCGACCTCGAAGTGATGAATTTCTGCCAGAGCTTCATGACCGAGCTGTTCCGTCACATTGGCCCCGACACGGACGTCCCGGCCGGCGACATTGGAACCGGCGCCCGTGAAATCGGTTTCATGTATGGCCAGTATAAA
>JAFTCU010000027.1 GCA_017454585.1 Thermoguttaceae bacterium
CGGGTCGTAACTCCCGACGGAAAGCCCGAACTGCTCGCCGGCGAACGCGATCCACTGCATCGTGAACGGGTGGCTCGGGTACTGCGCGCTCTTCACGTAGTCATCCCCGGCTTTCGGCCAGGTCTGGCCCCACATCGGGTCGTTCACCACTTGCGGCTGGTCCGGCGTGGTCGTGAACTTTTCACCCAGACCGCACGGCCAGAGGAGCGGCGTCTTGCTCAGATCCGCGTCGATGCCGATGAGCACCGGGCCGGTGAACTCGGAAATGACCCAGTCGGTCGTGCCGTTCGTCACGTCGGCGTTCACCTGGAACGCGCCGTCTTTAATGCAGACCGTCAGCCGGACCGAAATTCTGAACGTGCGATCCCCCAGACGCATTTCCGGGTAGAAAACCTCGAAACTGCCATCGGCGTTCTGCTTCTGCTCGAGCTGCTGCAGAGTGTCCTCGATGATGAGCGTTTTCCCGGAGTAGTCCGGATTAGCCGGGTTTTCCAGAAGTGCCATCGACCAGACCGGGCGGGGACTTCCCGCGACGGAGGGGCTTCCCTGGGTCGGGGAGATGGAAAGACCCTGGGAGTTCCAGACAAGCGCGGCGGTTTCGGATTTCAGCTCAAGATTCGGGCTGGCCGCCATCGCCACCGCCGCGAAACCGAGACAAAGGAAGGAAAGCAAAAAATGTTTCATTGTTCCTGCGTGTTCAAAGAAGGATCGGTTAATTTTTTATTGAAACGGTTTACTACCAGTGCGATCGCGCCGTCGCCGCAAACGTTACAAGCGGTCCCGAAGCAGTCGGTCGTGATGTACAAAGCGATCATCAGACCGGTCGCGACTTCATCAAAACCCAGAACACTCTGCAAAATGGCCGTAGCCGCCATGATCGCACCGCCGGGAACCCCTGGAGCTGCGATCATCGTAACACCAAGCAGCGCGATGAAAGCCGCGAAAGTCGGAAGGGACGAGTCACCTCCCGTCAGTATGGCGATCGCCAAAGCAAAAGCCGTAATTTTCAGCGTACTCCCGGCCAGGTGGATCGTGGCGCAGAGCGGGACACAGAAGTCAGCAACTTCCGGGTCAACACCGTTTTTCCGTACCTGCTGAAGCGTGACGGGAATCGTCGCCGCCGAGGAGGAAGTCCCCAGGGCCGTGAAGTAGGCCGGGAGCATGTTCCAGAACGCTTTGAGCGGATTCTTTCGGGCAACAAGACCCGCGGCAATAAATTGGATAGCAAGCAGTCCAAAATGTAAATCGAAGACAACCAGAATGATTTTCCCGAAAACATTCAGCATTTTCCAAATCGTTCCTTCGGCTGTCATCCCCATAAAGATACATAAGATGAAGAGAGGAAGGAAAGGTATGATCGTCTTAATGATCAGGCGCTCGATGATGAACCTGAACTCATCCGCGAATTGTTTCAGGGTGGCGGATCCCGTCTTCGCGATCCCAATCCCTAAAACGAAAGCCAACACCAGCGCGGACATCACCCCCATCACCGGCGGGATCTCCATCACGAAATACGGCGTCCTGATCAGATCTGAGGCTTCCGGCGGCGCAACCACGGAAAGGTCTTTCAAAAGCCACGGGAAAATACCCGTACAGCTGAAATAGGTCATGAAACCCGAAAACAGCGTGGACCCATACGCCAGACAAATCGTCAAAAGGAGTATTTTCCCGGAATGGATCCCAAGACCGGAAATCCCGGAAACGATCAAGCCAAGAATGATCAGCGGAATACAGAAACCAAGGTACTGCGCAAAAATCATCTGGATCGTCGCAAAAATACGAACCGCCCAACCCGGGAGGAAAAGTCCCAGCACAATACCAAGAGCGACCGCGATCAGAACACGAAAAAGGAGGGGAACTCGAAAACGCATTTGCAAAGATGGAATTCTAAAGGGTGAGGAAACGAAAGGGAATCAGGCCAAAATGGGCGACCAGGATCAACCGCCAGACATCATTATACACTTCCCCAAAAGAAAGTCAAGCACCGGGAGAAAAAGTTTTCAGTTTTCAGTTTCCAGTTTTAAGAATTTCCCGAAATCTCTCAGAAAATTCCCAGCCTCTCCCAGAAATTCCCAGGCCCTCCCAGGATTAAAAAACTGAAAACTGGGAACTGAAAACTCCTTACCCCTCATTGAGCGAACCACTTCGGAAGCCCGTCAAGTCGAGGCTCACCCACGAAAAGCCGATTTTTTTCAGCTCGGCGGTCAGTTCCTCGCGGCGTTCGAGCAGCAGCGGCATCCATTCCGGCGTCGTTTCGATTCGGGCCAGGTCGTTTTCATGGACGCGGACCCGCAGCGGGGAAACGCCCCAGCTCTGGAGGAACGCCTCGGCGAGCTCGATTTTTAGCAGGCGCTCGGGTGTAATTTCGACGCCGTACGCGATCCTGCTCGCCAGACAAGGCGTGGAAGGTTTTTCAGCCGTCGAAAGTCCCCAGAAACGCGCCAGAGAGCGAACATCCGGCTTGGTCATCCCGGCCTCAACGAGTGGACTTTTCACACCGTTTTCCTGAACTGCACGGTAGCCCGGTCGAAAATCACCCAGATCATCAGCGTTTGAGCCCTCGACCAGGACCGAAAAACCTCGCGCCTCTGCCGCCGCCCGGAGTTTCCCGAGAATATGACGCTTGCAGAAGAAGCACCGCTCACGCGGATTGGCCCTATACTCCGGAAGTGAGATTTCATCGGTTGAGACAAATTGGTGCGGTATCCCGATTTCCTCTGCCGTTTTCCTGATTTCTTCCAGCGCGGCACGAGGCATGGAGGCGCTCTCTGCCGTGAGCGCGAGGACGTCCCAGCCGTTTAACCTTGCGGCCTCTACCGCCGCCCGAGCCAATACGGAACTATCGACCCCGCCTGAAAAAGCGACTGCGCAAGGGCCCAAAGAGGAAAAAACTGATATGAGGGGGGAAACGTCCATCTTAAATCCTGATCTGAAAAAAAGGGGAGGGGGGAGAGTTGAGTGACGTTTTGCGTAACGTAAGCTGAAGAAAGACTTCACCCGGCACTTCCATCACTCCAATCTCAACTCTTTACTCTTGTTAAATTTTACTCGTTTTCTCCCGTCTGTCAACCCGGTTCCCCCTTGAAATGAAATAAAAGACAAAGTATAATAGAATCGTCAATAGTCCCTCCGCCCTGTCAAACACGGTCCGGTAATTCTCAACTCACGATTCATAATTGAAAAAATGTTTTCCCGCTTTACCTCCCTTTTTTCCGCTCTGGCTCTTGCATTTTCGAGCCTTTTCATTTCCCTCCCCCGACCCGCAGATGCCGAAATTGCCGAGCTGGATATAACAGCCGGTACACTACGTGTCGTTCCGAGAGATGAAACCCAAACACCGATCCTTCCAGCCGAACTTCCTTCTGAGGCACAAAGTCCAGGGTTAAAAGCCCTCCGTTTCGACTGGGACTCGTCACTCAGTTCATACATTGAAATGCTTTTTCGGAAAGTAATTTCACTTCCGGCTTTCGGGGAGGCTAAGGTTCATGCGAGATTCTGGGCGCCATCGGGCTGCACAGTCCGTGGATTCAACGTCCGTTTTCGCGACGCGGAAGGCGAGATCCTCCAGTTCCCCGCCGAGGCCAATTTCCTCAAAGGCGGATTCTTCGAGGTGAACTGGACCATTCGGCCCGACGGAGCGTCTGGCTCTTGGGGGATTGAAAAACCGAATAAAATCATCGATATGCCGGCGGTCATGCACTCGATGGTGGTCGGCTACCAGGAAAAGATCCAGAACGGCGAGGTCTGGCTCCTCAGTCTGACGGTCGAAACCATCCCTGCGGTGGCACCCGAACAGCGGGAAGCGTCGATGGTGAACGCCGCGCGACCAGTCGTCCCGGACGATGGAAGCGAGTTTTACCGCAAGCCGGACGGCTGGGGAAAGAACGATTTTGAGTTCCGCGACGGGAGGATCTTAGTTTCCAACGCGGTGACTGGCGGCGGGTTCGTCGAGCATAAACTCCACGTCACGCGCTGGGTGAACAAGCCGGTGAAACTCGTTTTTGAAACGGAACGTCTGGCCGGGCGTGCGTCGATCGGTGCCATTTTCGCCTACGCCGACAAAGAGCAGACAGACACGATGAAAGACCGCTTCCCGACCCCGCTGGGGGAAATCCCGGAAGGCCGCGGGATGGTGGAGATCGACCTGACGGAAACCCTCGCGCCGGCGCAGTGGCCGGTCCGCCCGCTTCACTTCACGTTTGAGCGGCTGGACTGCAAAGACGCGGAGGGAAAGCAGATCCCGGCCGCTTTCATAGTTCATTCCATCCGGCTCGTTCAGCGGCAAACCCAGGCCGAGGCGGTCGATTTTGCCGTGGAGACTGGCAATCCGATCCACGTCCTGAAACCCGGCGAGGAGTCGGGCCTTCGTTTCCGCTTCACGAATCGCGGCGACCGGGACGGCGACTTCACGTTCCGGATGGAGTACGTGAACTACTTCGGCAAGACGCGGACCGAAACGCTTTCCGCCTCGCTGAAGGCCGGGGAGACCAAAACGCTGGAGCCGAAATGGCGGCCGGACTCGCTCGGGCACTGGGACCTCCGCGCGACGGTTTCTGAAGACCATTTCCCGGGGATCACGGCGGTCAAAGAGCGTTCCATCGCGTATTTCAAGCCGTCCGGCCCGACTCCGCGCCTGGGCGACGGCCAGTTCCTTTTCAGCGTCTGCACGCACACGGAACGCTGGGGCGAAGTGGACCGCGACCGTGAAGTCATCGCTTCGGCCCTCTGCGGGATCAAAGTCTCCCGTCTGGGGATCGGCTGGGCCGGCGTCGAGCCTCGAAAGGGCGAGTGGAACTGGACCATGAAGGACGAGCTGGTCGAAAAGTACGCCAAAGTCGGGATCGAACCGCAGTTTATTCTCAGCTCCACGCCGACCTGGGCGCTCCCCGAGGCTCTGCGGAACGACAAAACGATCCCGGGCTGGAAATACCGCTGCGAGGATCTTGAGGACTGGAAGAATTACGTGCGGACCGTCGCGAAACGCTACCTCGGAAAAGCGCGTTTTTACGAAAACTGGAACGAGCCGGACCTTCTGGGGTTCAGTGCGATGAACCTCGACGAGTACGTTTCCCTCCAGAAAGCCGCTTTTGAGGCCCTCCACGAAGTCGACCCGAAACTGGTCAGCATGACGGGCGGTTTCGCGACGCTCGGCCGCCACGCGGGACTGATTTACCCCGAGTTCCAGCGTGATTTTCTCGCCGAAGCGAAGGGGTACTTCGACGTTCACGCCTTCCACGTCCACGGCTGGTTCGACGGCTACCGTGTGCAGATCGACGACCGGTTCATACCGATCCGGCGCGAAACGGGCACCGACTCCGTGCCGTGGTACAGCAACGAGACGGCTATGACCTCCGTCGGGAATCAGTGCCCCCGCCAGGCGCAGAACCTTTTCAAAAAACTGACTTTCGCGTGGGCGCGTGGCTCGATCGGCTACACGTGGTACGACCTGCGCGACGACGGCTACGACCCGCGGTATGGCGAGCACCATTTCGGCATGGTCACGAACGATTTTTACCCCAAACCGGTCTATTCCGTGTACAATATGCTGACGGCTAACTACTCGGCGATGCAAACCGCCCGCGACGTTTCGCCGGATGAGACCGCCTGCATTTACGCCTTTTCTGGCGGCAAAACGATTTTACTGGCCGCGTGGACCGAGTCCCGGCTGAAGGAGACGCGCCACTTCGTGATCCGCACGGACGCGAAGTCGGCCACCCTGATCGACCTGATGGGGAACGAAACGCCGGTGGAGATCCGTGAAGGCCACGCCGTTCTGGAAGTGGGGCCGGTTCCCGTGACGCTGAAACTCGAGGACTCGACGGTCGGCGAGCCGCTCGGCGAGCTGGTCAAAGCCTCGGTTTCGGGCGACTGCGTGCCGGGACGTGTAACGGAGCTGACGCTGAATTTCCTCAATCCTCTCACAAGCGACGCGGATTTTGAGGTCCAGCCGCTTCCGCTTTTCGGCCTTTCGTACCCGACCGAGGCGCGGATGGTCCACTGCGGGCCGCTTGGGGCTAGGATAATCACGCTCGAAATGAACGTCGGGCCCGATTTCACCTCCGCGTCCATCCTGCCAGTTCTTTACAAACTGTGCGGGACGAACTGGGAGGGGATCGTTTACCTTCCGCTGAAACCGGCGTACTGGCTTGAGGGAGAATTTCGTGAAAATGCTCCATCTAATCCGACCTTAACACATCGCACCCCCTTGACACCTGCCGACCCGGCCAACGCGCACCGACTCTGGAAAGGACCCGAGGACCTGAGTGCCACGTGCCTGATCGCTGCCAATGCAGAAGCCCTGAAAGTTCGTTTTCTCGTTCAGGATGATGTACCGACAGAGGGAGATTATTCCTCGGTGTTGATTTCCACCCCGGGAAAACCAGATTCGCTCCGCGAGATCAAAAACGCAAAGCCTCCCAAACATGAAGGGCCCCAGGCGGTTTACGAGTTTACTCTTCCATGGAAAGACTTGGGGATCACGAGCACAGCACTGGCGGAAGAAGGGGTCCACCTCGATTTTCTGGTCGGCGACGATGACGGGGAGGGCCTCGACACGCTGCTCCATACGAGACCCGAACAGCCAAATGCTGAAAATATGCAGAAGGCGGGAAGGTTTCTTTTCAAATGATCTTTAAAGTTTGAATGGACGCTGACGCGTAAGGAAAACTCGGAAGGATGTGGATCCTTGGGAGTTTTTCTAGCGAGTCAGCGCCCATTCTTCATTCAAATGTCCTGATTCTTACTTAATTTTATAAAGCTCCAGCTCCCAGACTCTCGCGAGGTAGCCGGGCGTATTAATGAAGAGGCGCAGGCGGTCGGTCGTCACGTCGCCGAACTGAACGCCAAGGTCGCACGCGGCCGTGTTTCCCTTGACCCCCGCCTTCGGAATATCGACCCAGCGGCCGTTCTGGAACGTCTGAAGCTGGAAATTCTCCACCGGGGTGCGCGGATGATCTCCGCCGACCTGGCCCGTCACGATGCGGCAGGCGTTGATCGTCACCGGCTCATCCCACGTGAATTCGACCCAGGTCTCCGAGCGTTCGCTTTCCTGCCCGCCGAGCGAGACCCAGCGCGAATTGTTGTTGAACACGTCGGCGATCCCGTCGTTGATTTTCGTCACGGGGTACAAACCGCTCGCGTGTTCCGACGAGGCTTTCACTTTGGCCGTCCGGGCGTAGTTGATCCCGGCGGTCGGGAGCCATTTCGGCGTCTGGATCACGGTCTGGTCCTGCGGGAAATCGGCCACGCCGGCCTGCATCAGGTCGACCAGCTCTGGCAGGTACTTCGCGTAAACGGCCCGCGGGTTGCAGTCGTGCTTCCGGCAGACGGCCGCGGCCATTCCGACCACTTCGCCCATCATCCCGCCGGTGCGCATGACGCGGATCGTCCCCAGCGCGATGTGCGTCCCACTAATGTCACGCCCGGCCATGAAGAGGTTTTCCACGTTCCGGCTGTAAAGCGTCCGGTACGGGATCGCGTAGTGCGGCGGCTTCTTCCCGCCCACGCAGTACGTCCGGAACTCGTTCCCCGGGAAGTACTTCGAGTTGTGCGGGTCGAGGTAGTGCAGGTCGATCGACCACGTGCACGGCACGCAGGCGTCTTCCCACTGACGGTCCGACGTAATGTCCTGCTCGCAAAGCACCACGTCGCCGAGGATCCTGCGGGATTCACGCTTTCCACAGATGAACGCGAGCCAGCCGAATTCCCGGTTTTTGACCGCTTCCGGCCATTTGCCGTCGGCGTGGTTTTTCATGTAGGACCAATGCCCGTACGCCGCGCGCAATGCGTTATCGCGGATGCGCTCGAACTCCCAGATCTGGTCGTACGTCAGGCCCGTTTCCCAGTCCCAGTCACCGCGGAGCATGGGCTTGATGCTTTCCTTGCAGAACTGGTGCGCCCAGGGGACTTCCGGGAACGTGGTCTGATGATCGGCCTCGACCGTGTACCACTGGCACGACGCGCCCATCGTGAATTTATCCCGTTTATCCAGCGCGCTCGGCTCGTCAAAGTCGGATTTCTGCTCGCGGCCCATCAGCCAGTCGGCGCCGGCGAGGAACCCGACGCACCCGTCCCCGGTGCAGTCGGCGAAGAGTTTTCCCTTAAACCGGGTTTCGACGCCCGTTTCGATGTGCTTCCCGATGACGGCCGAAATGGAATCCCCGTCTTTCTCCGCCGCTACGACGTGGGTCGAGAGGAAAAGGTCCAGATTCGTGTACTTCTGGCAAAGGGCGAGCCGCTCGCCGTCTTTGTAGTGCGCCGCCTCACGAGCGTTTCCGCCGCCGTGAGGGCCCATCAGGTACGTGAGATTCCCGACGTTCCGGTACGGAGGAAGATTCACGCCGCCATTCAGGTGAACGCGGACTTCGGTCGAGCCGTTCCCGCCCAGAACGGGCCGGTCCTGGATCAGAGCGACGTTCAGACCGAGCTGGGCCGCTGCGCAGGCCGCGCACGTTCCCGCGATCCCGCCGCCCACGACGATCAGGTCGTAAACCTTCGGGTTTTCCTCGCGAACCAGCGGTCGCACGGCGTCAAGCGGTTTCGGGTCGTCCGGCAGTGCGCACTTTTCGGCGGGGTCGGTCGTGAAGTAAAGCGCGTCCACACGACCGTCGAAACCGGTCAGGTCCTGAAGCTCAACGGCGCACTGCGAATCTTTTTCTGTCACGGTGACGGAGCCGGCCTTCTGCCAGCACCAGCCCGAGCCATAAATTCCGAGCGTGATTTCGGAGGGTTTACCATTTAAAATGAGTCTAAATTTTCCAGGTGACCAGGAATCGAGTTCCTTGCTCACTCCTAACTCCTCACTCCTAACTCCTAACTTTTTTTCGCACTCTGTGCGAATTTCGGCCGGCATCCACGGGGAGACCCAGTTTCTCGTTCGGGCGAAGACCTGGTACGTGCCCGGCTTGGGAAGCGCGACGGTCGTTTTCGCGTTGGCGACGGGTTTTCCCATGCCGTGCGCGAGCAGGATCACCGAGCCGGCCTCACCGGGGGATTTAATGTCCATGAACTGCTGGTCCACGGCCCAGCCGCCTTTTTCCTGGAAGCTCTCGGCCTCGACGAAGACGGAATCCGCAGCCCAGGCACAGGAGGCCAAAAGAACGAACGACAAAAACAGGAGTAACTTTTTCATGACGGGCTCCTTGAGTGAGGAGTTAAAATGAAAGGCGGTAATGGAGCGCGGAGCGCGGAATTACGCGCCGGCTTAAACCACCACGGACGAATGGGAGGCGGTAATGGAGCGCAGAGCGCGGAATTACGCGCCAGCTTAAACCACCACGGACGAATGGGAGGCGGTAATGGAGCGCAGAGCGCGGAATTACGCGCCAGCTTAAACCACCACGGACTCTGAGAGGCTTGAGGGTTTATGGCAGGAAAGTGGTTGAACTCTCATTAATGTTAGCCGAAACCCCGCCATTTGTCAACCCCCTCCGACCTTTTTTTAAGAAAATTTTCGCGCCCCACATTGACAGAAAAAGACATTAATATAAAATGATGGGATAGAAAATCACCTTTTTTAAGTGGTCAGTCGTCAGCGTTTCGGCTGCGCCGAAATAAAGTTTTCAGTTCTCAGCTTTCAGTTGATCAACTGATGACCAAAAACTCCTAACTCCTCACTCCTAACTCCTAACCATGAAAAAAGCGATCGCACTCCTTTCCGGCGGCTTTGACAGTCTCCTGGCCATCAAGATCATGCAGAAGCAGGGTTTTGAGGTCGTGGGGCTGAACGTCATCACCCCTTTCTGCGACACTTCGGCTGCGGCCCGCGAATGTGCCGAAATGCTCGGTATTGAGTGCCGCTTCGTTCATACGGACGCCTCGTACATCGAGATGGTCCGTCACCCGCGCTACGGCTACGGGAAGGGCGTGAACCCCTGCCTCGACTGCCACCTGTACATGATCCACCTGGCGAAGGAGCTCTTCGACGAGGTCGGGGCCGACATCGTGATCACGGGCGAGGTCATTGGTCAGCGTCCGATGAGCCAGCAGCGCCACCACCTCGAAATGCTCGAATACCACAGCGGTCTGAAGGGCCGGCTCATCCGTCCGATCTGCGGCCAGCTTCTCCCACCCACCGAGGCGGAGCTCACCGGGATCGTGGACCGCGCGCAGCTTTACGCCCTTTCCGGCCGTGCCCGGGGGCCTCTGCACCAGCTCGGAAAGGAGCTCGGGATCGAAAACCCGAAGAACGCCATGGCCGGGTGTGTCCTGACGGAGATCTCGTTTGCCCCGCGGGTCCGGGATCTGCTTCGGCATGAGACCGACCGGACCGAAATCTGGGAGTACGCGCTTCTGCGTTACGGCCGCCACTTCCGGTTTGACCGCACGGCCCGGGTGATCATGGGTCGGCGGGAGTCTGACTGCGACGCCCTTTCGGCGGCCTTCCACGAACACGCGCAGGACCGGGACGACGTGATCTACTGGGAGCCAAACAATTACATGGGGCCGAGCGTCATGCTCATCGGCAGGATCGACGACGAAACGCGCCGTTTTGCGCTGGACCTCCAGGTCGCCTACTCCAAAAATGCGCCCAAAGCCCCGGAGACCATTTTGCTGGACGAGTACCACAAAACGGAACAGACCGTGGTGCCCTTCACGCCGACCGAAGGGTTCGACCGCGAGCGGTTCAGGACGCTGTGAGCCTATTCCTGAAGCGCCGTATCCAGTGAAGAATTAACCCGAATAAGGCCCCGCGGGGCCTTTTTCGTCCTGAGCTTTCTTGCTGATTTTGTGTTTAGCACTGGCAGTCTGGACAAAATCTGAGGATTAAAAGGATTTTTTCTGATATTTCCTAAACTCTCTTGACAATTTATACCGATAAACGCAAAAGCAGTGATAATAGGGACATTTTCACTGGTCACGTTCAACGGTTTTGGAGAGTTTAGGAATGGATTCCAAAAATTTTCATCGGGTACGCGGTTTTCGTCGTTTGGCCTTTTTTCTGGCGTTGAGTCTTTTTGGGACATCGGCGGTTCCGGGCTTCGGGGCGGTCACGGAAGTGGGCGATTACGACTC
>JAFTCU010000028.1 GCA_017454585.1 Thermoguttaceae bacterium
CCGGCTGCTCGACCATTTATTTCCGGCTTCCGTGGGCGATCCTGGAACCGGAAGAGGGCGTTTTCCGCTGGGACCTGATCGACTCGTGGGCCCAGCCGTGGATCCAGAGCGGGAAGCAGATTGCGTTCCGCATCACGTGCAGCGAGAACCGCTGGACCTACGCCACGCCAAAGTGGGTCCGCGACGCGGGGGCCAAGGGGACGGAGTACGTTTGGCCGGTGAACGACCCGGAGATCCCAAACGGCCAGACGCTTTGGGAGCCGGACTTTCTCGACCCGGTTTTCCTGGAGAAATTCGACCATTTCCTCGCCGCCTTCGCGAAAAAGTACGGCGGGAAACCCTACGTCGCCTTCATCGACATCGGGTCGATCGGAATGTGGGGTGAGGGGCACACCGGCCGCTCCTCGAAGCTCACGAAAGAGCAGACGTTTGAGGTGGTAAAAGCCCACGTTCAGCTCCACAAGAAGCACTTCCCCACGACTCTGCTGGTCATTAGTGACGACGTGGCGGGAACCAACCTCCCCGGACCGCATTTCCCCGCGACGGATTACGCACTGGAAAACGGCGTCTCGCTTCGCGACGATTCCATCATGACGGCCAGCTCCGGGAAACCGTGGTACCACGCTGAAATGGCCGGCCTTTTCTGGCCCACCATGCCGGTCGTGGTGGAGACGGAACACTACGGTCTGGCCGAACCCAGAGGGAACTGGTCGGAGCAGACGCTCGAAGAGTCGGTCGAGGCGTACCACGCCAGTTTCCTTTCGATCCACTGGTTCGCGCAAGACTACCTCGAGAAAAACCGCGCGGCGATCGAGCGGATCAACCTCCGCCTCGGTTACAGGCTGGAACTCCGTGAGGTCAAATTCCCCGAAACCGTGAAGATGGACGAGCCGTTCCAGATCGAAACGCTCTGGGCGAACGTGGGCGTCGCGCCGTGCTACGGCGGCGGAAACGTCATTTTCACGCTTCTGAACGAAGAAGGAAAAGTCGCGTGGGTCTCGACCGACGAGTCGTTCAACGTCCGTGACCTTCCCACCGCCGAGCCGGGCAAAGCGCCGGAAGTCCGCCGCGCCTCGATGGTCCGGATCGGCTGGGTCGATCAAATCGCCGAGATGAACGACGGCGTGATCGTGAACCTGAAACGGATGAACCAGTGGCCCTACGCGGACGGGAAGGTCCCGATGATTAAACCGGGCAAGTACACGCTTTGCGTTTCGGTCGGCGACTCGGACGGCACGCCCAAAATCGCGCTTCCGTTAAAGAACCAAATTGGCGAACGCCGATACAAAGTCGGTGAGATTGAGGTAGAATGACCATGAAAATCCCCCGCTTCCTTTTCGTCGTTTTCCTCGTCCTTCCGCTCGTCGTTTTCGCGGAAGACCGGGTTTCGACCGACTCCATGACCGGCAAAGTCCTGTGCGGCTACCAAGGCTGGTTTTCCACTCCTGGCGATGGTTTCAGCTGGGGTTGGTCCCACTACGGGAACGCCGGAAAATTCGAGCCGGGTTTCTGCGGGATCGACCTTTGGCCCGACGTCAGCGAACTGGATCCGGACGAAAAGTACGCGACGCCGTTCCGCCACGCCGATGGTTCCACGGCTTACGTTTTCAGCTCGGTCAATCCCAAGACGGTCCGCCGCCACTTCCGCTGGATGCGTGAGTACGGGCTTGATGGCGTGATGCTCCAGCGTTTTCCCTGCTCCCCCCGGAACGAACGCGGTACGGTCCGGCTGGACGCCGTCCTGAAGAACGTTCAAGCCGCTGCCAACGCGGAGGGCCGCTGCTGGGCCCTGATGTTCGACCTGAGTGGGAAGAACGACGTGACGCTCGAAACGGAAGTGATCGCCGACTGGAAGCGCCTCCGTGACACGATGAACCTCGGCCGTGACCCGAACGACGCGGCTTACCTCCACCACCGCGGAAAACCGGTCGTGGCGGTCTGGGGGATCGGCTTCAATGACGGCCGGCGGTACACGCTCGAAAAAACGCTCGAGCTGATCCGGTTCCTGAAAAACGACCCGAAGTATGGCGGTTTCACCGTCATGATCGGCATCCCGTCGTACTGGCGTGAACTGAAAAACGATGCGGTTTCTGACCCGCTTCTCCACCAGATCATTCAGGAGGCGGACGTCATTTCCCCGTGGACGGTTGGACGTTTCGGTGATGATGCGGGCGTCGAGCGTTTCGTGAGGCATCAGACGATCCCCGACCTGGAATGGTGCCGCGAGCGCGGGCTGGATTACTTGCCTGTCGTTTTTCCGGGTTTTTCGTGGGAAAACCTTCAAAAAGGGCGGGGGCACTGGGCAAAATTCGACCAGATACCTCGTCGTGGCGGCGCATTTTTGGATGCGCAGTACCGGGCCCACCTGGAAGCTGGCGCAACGATGATTTACCAGGCCATGTTCGACGAAATGGACGAAGGGACGGCCATTTTCAAGGTGACGAGCGACCCGCCGTCTGACGATCAGAGCCGATTCCTGACGAACGACGGCCTCCCGAGTGACTTTTACCTGAAAAAAGTCGGCGCGTGGACGAAAGTCCTGCGTCTCAGTCAACAGGGAAATACCGATTAAATTATTCGTACAAACTTTCAATTTTCAATTAACCATTACACTAACCTAAAGATTAAAATGCTTACATTTGAGGAGATCGGAACGCTTCGTTCCAAAATTCAGGACCAGCTCTCGCAGGTGATCGTGGGGCAGGAAAACGTCATTGAGGAACTGATCATCGCACTGTTTTGCCAGTCGCACGCCATTTTGGAAGGCGTACCGGGCCTGGCCAAAACACTTTTGATCAGCACACTCGCGAGGACGATGAACCTCAGTTTCAACCGCATCCAATTTACGCCTGACCTGATGCCCGGCGACATCACGGGGGCGGAAATCATCGAGGAAGACCGGTCCACCGGCCGGCGCGACTACCGTTTCATCGAAGGGCCGCTTTTCGCGAACGTGGTTTTGGCAGACGAGATCAACCGAACGCCGCCGAAAACCCAGGCCGCGCTTCTGGAAGCGATGCAGGAACGCCAGGTGACTGTCGGGCGTGTACGTCATGAACTTCCTATCCCGTTCTTCGTCCTCGCCACGCAAAACCCGATCGAGCAGGAAGGCACGTACTCGCTGCCGGAAGCTCAGCAGGACCGTTTCATGTTCAAGATCCTGGTGAAGTACCCGAGCTGGAAAGAAGAGTTTGAGGTGGTTCGGCGCACGACCTCCACCACGCAAGCGGACATTCAGCCCGTTCTTGGCGCGCAGGAAATTCTGGAAATTCAACGGCTGGTCCGTGAGATCCCAGTCTCGGAGCACCTGATTCGTTACGCGCTTTCGCTCGTGCGTCAGACGCGTATTGGCGAAGAAGGAGTGCCGGAATTCATCGAAGAAAATCTTTCGTGGGGCGCCGGGCCACGTGCCGTTCAGAACCTGATTTTGGGAGCAAAAGCCCGCGCAATGATTCACGGCAGGAACCACGTAAACACGGACGATGTAAAATCGCTCGCGTACCCGATCTTGCGTCACCGTATCGCTCTGAACTTTACGGCCGAAAGCGAAGGCATGACGCCCGATCAAATCATTGAACGCCTGATCCAGGAAACGCCCGATCGTGAGGATGAATTGCTGAATCATCCGCGCTTCAAGCGTATGTTCGGGATTTGACCGATTTTTTATTTTTGAATTAAAACGAAACGCTGGAGGAACCTTTTGAATCGGCCCTTCCAGCGTTCATCTTTTAGAAATGTTCAGTCTTTAATGAATCAGACTAAACGTTGGTCTCTTCCATCGGGAGAGTTCTGGTCTTGCAGCCAATCGCGGCCAAAATGAAGTACAGAACGAAGCCAACGATGCACGCGAGCAGCGGCGGGCACGGCATTTCGAACTGCGGCAGGCACGGGCAAATGCTCGTGAAGAAACCGTAAGCTCCCACGACGAAACCGAAGAACCAGGAGATCCACCCGGCCGGGTTGAAACCGGCGCGCGGGCCGTTCCATTTGCAGCCGCTCAGGAAATAATCGGCGGCCATCGCACCGCAAATCGGGCCAAACGAAGCGCCGATGGTTCCGAAGACGACCGGAGCGTCACCCGCCAACTTGGTCACGATCAGGAGGATCGCGCCGAGAACGCCCAGTCCGCACGTGATGAAAGGCGGGACTTTCGGGAGCGTGGTCTTGAAACTGTTCGCGGCAATCATCGAGCAGAAACACGCACTCGGGAAAGCGGCGATCGCCAGAGCGAACATGAAAACTTTGCCCCAAGTGTCGCCCATGATCGCGTTCATCAGGTTGGTCGTCCAGCCAATTGGACCAGAGCAAAGGCCCTGACCGTACGCGCCCGCGTAAATCGCCAGCGAAAGACCTCCCGCGAAGACCGTGGAACCGAGGATCCCGACCAGACCACCGAGCTGAATATCGGTCGAGTTACGGTTTGCCGACCCCATGTCGCAGCCAGCGGCGCCGGCAGTTGCGAAGAAGCCAAGAATATAAATTCCCATCAGGTTGAAAATCGCGAATTTGCTCAGAGGTTTGATTTCAGCCGGAGCTTCTACTGTTGTGATTTCGGATTTAGCGGCTTCGGTGATTTCGGCCACTTCCGTCTTGGCGGCTTCAACTGCTTCGGTAACTTCTGCCTTGGCCGTCTCAACCACTTCGGCGACTTCAGCCTTGGTGTCTTCGACTGCTTCCTTGGCGGCTTCCTTGACTTCGGCGATATCAGCCTTGGCGGTTTCTACGGCTTCAGAGACTTTTGACTGAATGGTTTCAAGGGGTGAAGCCGGGGCAGCGTCCTCCGCGACTTCATCGGCCGTGGCTTCCGAAGCGACCGGAGCTTCATCTGCGGGAGCTTCCACAGCCGCTGAAGCAGCGGGGGCCGCGCCCACTTTGGCCGGGTCGAAGTCTTTGATTCCGCCCATCGTTTTAACGAACAGGGCGATCAGGATCACGATCGGGATAATCGGGAACCAGGTCGCTACGCCAGCGACGTACTTGATGCCTTTCAGCCCAATGAAGGCGGCGGCGCAGGCCCACGCGATCGCGATCACGTAAAACATCGGCTGGGCCGTTGCTTCCGCGACGGTCGAACTGCCAGAAATCATGTTCGTGAACAGAATGCCAGACCCCCAGGCGTTGACGGCTAACCACCCGTACTGGAGGAGCCCCATCAGGAAGCCGGGCATCAGGAAACCGCCGTACACGCCGTATGTGCTCGTCCCGACGATGTAGAGTGGAAGGCCGGTTTTCATGCCGAGTTTTCCCGGTACGAGGTAAAACATGATGTGGCACAGAAGCGCCGAGAGGAACAGAGCCGCCAGTGCGGTTCCAAGGCCGCAAGCCAGAAGACCTGCGGGGTTAGAAGCGGTCGCATTTGAACCCGGGATCTGGGTCCAGAACATGAACCAGAGCATAATGCCGGCGTAGGTCTGCGCGGTGTTTTTCCACCACGGAGCGCGATTTTCCAGCGGATTTGGTTTCGCCATCGCGACATAATCAGGAAGCTTGGCCATTGAAGAATTCCTTATTAAATGAGGTAAATGAACTAAAAAAACCAGACGAAATGCCTGATCGTGACTTTATTTATTAATGGGTACGTTGCTCAACGTAATCGACGAGCTGAACCAAAAGCGACGGCTCCGCAAACGCTTTACCGGTGATTTCGCCTTTCGCCAAAGCCGCCAGACTGCTGACGTACTTTCTCGAATCGTCGATCCCAAGGTGATTGACCCACGTGACTTTTCCTTTTTTGTCGTCCTTTCCGACCTTTTTGCCCATCTGCTCGGCTGTACTCGTTGCGTCCAGCAGGTCGTCCGTGATTTGAAACATCAAACCGAGGTACTGCCCGTAAAGCCCAAGCCGGAAAAGCTGCTCCTCGGTCGCACCTCCCACCACGCCGCCGAGCATCACGGAAGCGGTGATCAGCGCGCCGGTTTTACGGTCCTGCATCGATTCCAACGCACGAAGGTCAGGGTTCCACGAAGATATACCGAAACGCTGAAGTTCCTCCTTTTCCAACTCTTCCGTAATGGAAGGGAAACAGCCGTAAAGCGTCAGTGGAAGCACGGGCCTCAGCGCGTCAGCCGTGAATTGAATGTCGTCCATCTGCCCGCCGACCATACCCGGGGCACCGGCCGCGCGGGAAAGGATACGGAATGCCCGGACAGCTCGTCGGGAACTGATCTCGCCGAGTTTACCGAGGATCTCGAACGCAAATGTCTGTAGCGCGTCGCCAGCCAGAATCGCCGTCGCTTCGTCGAACTGTTTGTGGTTGGTCAGCCTGCCGCGCCGGAAGTCATCATCGTCCATGGCGGGCAAATCGTCGTGAATGAGCGAGTAGGCGTGGATCATCTCGACCGCAAGCGCAGCGGGAGTCGCTTCCTGAAGAAGGTCCAGCGTCAGATTTTTCCCTTTTACCGTAGGGGCCGCGATACAAACCAGCAACGGGCGCAACCGTTTCCCCGGGGCGAGCAGACTGTAACTCATCGATTCCAGAAGCCGTGCTGGAACGTCGTGTTTCAGATTGGCGCACGCTTTTTGAAGTTCCGCATCGATATACGGGCGTAACGTCGAAAACCAAAGGGAAAGCGAATCTGTGAGTTTGAGGAAATCGGACATAATAATTTAATTATGAATGAAGAATTATGAATTATGAATTGAACGCTTCGCGTAATGTTGGCTTCAGAAAGAGTTCGACCTATTAAAAGCCCGAGGCTTTTTTAATTCATAATTCAAAATTCTTAATTCCTAATTTGAAAATCATCGTCCCTTTGTTTGGGATTTTTCTTCCAGTGAACGTTCATCTTCGGCCATTGGCTGCGTGATAGGGTTTCCATTGGAATCCAGGCCAGCAATTAACTCGATACGACGTCGTGCGCCAGTGAGTTTCTCGTGACAGGCACGAATCAGGCGAATTCCTTCTTCGTATAGCTGAAGCGATTCTTCGAGCGGCGTCTGACCATTTTCCAGCAATGCAACGACCTCTTGAAGGCGCTCGAACTGGTTTTCAAAGGTTTCTTCCATAATGGATCAAACAATTAATTCAGGATTTTCAAGACTCTATTATTAATTATAACCGAGAAGAGAAAAAAAACAAGTGATTCAGAAAAATATTTTCAAAGTTTCTGAACACTGAAACCTGATTCAATTAGCCCCTCCTTGATTCATGATGGGTTTTTCCTCCACATCGACGATGAGCCACTGACCGGGATCAAACTCGCGAAAAGTAATCTCAAGCCGGGTGACGTACCGTTCCAGGGGGAGATTCATATTTCCCTTGCGGGCCTGAAAATGAGCGCCGCCGATTAACCGGACCTTTACCACGGGCGGGACGGCCTTCGGGTCATAAGTGATTTTTACGTCATTGGCGAAAGCCTTGGTAAACTCAAGCACATCGAACACGCCCGTCAAGTCCCACTTCAGAGCCGTGCGCAGTTCCGGGGAGAGATTCTTGACGAGTTTTTCGGACTTGTTTTCCTGAAACGCCGTGACACATTCATCCACGGCGATCTTGACACGCTCTCTAGGCGTGAGGACCAGCCAGTCGGCCAGGAGTAACCCCCCGATACACAAAAGCGTCCCCAGCGCAGGCCAAAGCCACGCCTTTGCCCGGGAAATGGCAAACCCGGCGAGGAAAAAAGCAAGCGAAAGGCTCAAAATCACGACGGCGGTAGTTGGTTCTTCGAACATAATTCGTAATTTGTAATGCGTAATTACGCTGGCGCGTAACGTTGCTTTCAGAAAGGCTTCAACCCATTAAAAGCCGAAGGCTTTTCGTAATTACGCATTCCTAATTCCTAATTCCTAATTATTTCATAAAGTACCCCTTAATGGCGTCAGCATTCTGGGAAATGTATTCCTGGTACTCGCGGTTAAGGGTTTCCCAAGTGGAGCCCGTGGCGTTTGTGAGGGTTTCGGGCGTGTCCCGACCGGAATACACGTCGAAGAGGACTTTCCCGAACGCGTCGCGGTATTTGCCGTGGTCATAGAAGACGAGGAAGTGCGCCATTCCACAGGCTTGCGCGTAATAGATTCCCACGTCGGGTGAACCCTGCCACATTGCGCGGTTGATTCGGGTGAATTCTTCAAACGGGATGAATTTCTTCTCATTCACGGCATAAATGCGAGAGGTTTTCAGACGTTGGTCGTCGAACCCGCCCACGGCATGGGAACCATCTTCCGCATCGTGGAACGATTCCATAAACGTGGAGGCTGCTTCAATCACCCAGAAGTTTTGCTTCTCACCGGTCTTCGGGCTGGTCTTGCAACTTTCCTCGAAGAGCTGATGGGTGACTTCGTGCCACATCGTCCGGTTTTCACCTTCACTTGCAACGAAACAGGCGACCCCCTCCCCGGTAGAGCGGTGAACGTAAAGCCCGATCGCTCCGGGATGGTACATGTTCTTGGAAGTCAGGTAGGAAACGTACTCGTCAAAGGTCTTGAAAAGAAGGACCCGATGACGCTTGGCCGGGCCGAATTTGGCCGTTCCGTTCTCGAAAAGGGAACGGATTTGCGCCTCGGTCGCGTAGTAATTCAGGAAAAGCTGCTTCCAGACGCGGTAGAGCTTTTCGAGTTGCTGGCCCGTCCGGACGCCGTCTTCCAGACTCGCGTCGGTGATGATCTCGAAGTGGCCGGTCAGCACGACCCAGCCCTTTTCAATGTTCGAGTGGAAAGCGGCATCCTGTTCGGCCGTGACCCACTGACCGTTGAGGAAACGCTGGCCGTCCTCGTACTTCTTCACGAATTTCCTGGGGATCCAGCCGTAAGTATCATGCCAAACGTTCCCCATCTTGGTCTGCATCTTCTCGAAGTCCGTGATCCAGCCGGTCTTGGTCTTGGTGTAGCCGAGGATCTTCCGGGCGTTTTCACAGTCCGGGTCTTCGCGCAGTGTGCGCATCAAGAGACCGAACCCGAACGTGACGTGACCCGACGAGACGGCTTTTTTCGCCAGCTTCAAGTAGTCCTTAGAAGAGTTGAGACGAATTTGACGGAACTGGGTCTCCCACTCCTGAACCAGTTTGGCTTTCTTCTCGCTCTTGCTTTTCGAGCCGTTTTTGCTGTTGGATTTGCTGCCACTGGAAGAAGAGTTTTTGTTCCTGGTTTTCCCCTTCTGATTCCATTCCTGGAACTCATCAGGAAGCGGGCTGACGTGGATTTCGTCGTCCGGTTCCACTGGCTTGGCCCAATTACGGGTGATTTCCGCCTGTTCCTCAAGGCCCTTCTCGTCACACCACTGGGCGAGTTCTTCCAGTTTATCGGCGTATTTCTTCTCGATGGTCTGGAAAATGGAATAAACTCTCGTGGAATCATCAGCAGCCTGGACTGGATGAAAGATTGTAAAAATATTTAAACAGAGTAAAACAGTGAAAATCATTGAAGGACGCATGGTGAGCCTCAGGTTATAGGGTCTTGGGAAAACGAACCAAGTTCAAACGTTAATAAAAAAAAGTCCGGCAGACGGAACAGCCGGACCAACTCAAGCCCCCCCTGGGGTTCGTTCGCAAGTAAACGGGAAGAGGACAACCCTTCCACGTACTTATTCATCGGTCGTTCCGTCGGAAAACTGTAGTCTTTTTTTAAAAAATCAGGAATTCGTAATTCGGAATTCTACTTTGCTCTCGGGTGTGCTTTCTGGTAAATGTCGAGTAGGGTGGCGGTGGTCAGGTGGGTATAAATCTGAGTGGTTTCCAGGCTTTTATGGCCCAAAAGTTCCTGAACACTTCGAATGTCGGCACCCCGGTCGAGCAGGTGTGTGGCGAAGCTATGCCGGAGGGTGTGAGGTGAGGTCCTCCTGTCCAGGCCCGTCTGCTTCAGGTACTTTTCCAGCATTCGGCCTATACTTCGAGTGGTGATTCGGGTACCGAAGCGGTTGGTGAAACACGGTTTTTCCGGGATTTTTTCCAGTTCAGGGGGTAAAACCCGAACGGCGAGCCACGCTTTCAGGGCATTAGCGGCATACGAACCGAGCAGGGCGAGGCGTTCCTTTTTGCCTTTTCCTCGAATGATCAGGACACCCTCGTCGAAATCCACATCGGAATCGTTCAGACCGACCAGTTCGCTGACACGCAGCCCCCCGGAGTATGTGACCTCCAAAATGGCCCGATCCCGCAGTCCCATCGGGTCGTCAAGCGGCGGCGCATTGAGAAGCGTTTCCATGTCGGTCGTGGTCAAAAAATGCGGCAAATTTCTGGCCTGACGCGGATTCCTCAGCGCTTTGGCCGGGTTGGTATCGGTGATCCCCTCACGCTGGCAGAACCGGAAAAAGCTTCTGAGCGACGCAAGACGCCTGGAAATCGTGGCGGGGGAATAGTCCGCCTCGTGTAAGGCCGAGACGTAAGCGCGCAGCTCAGGAATGGAAATCGATTCCGGCGGAGGAACCTTCCCACGGACCTGCATGAGGTACTCGATGAGCGCGGTCAGGTCCTCGCGGTAACTCTTCACCGTGTACTCCGACGCGTTGCGCTCAACGACGAGAAAACGCAAAAATTTGGTTAAAGTGGTAAGCAAAACCGTAAACTTAGTGAGGAGTGAGGAGTTAAAATGGAAGGCGCTAATGGAGCGCGAAGCGCGGAATTACGCATAGATGGGAGGCGGTAATGAAGGCCGAAGGCCGGAATTACGCGTTTGGGAGGGGTCGTGGCCATTCAACCGGCGCGTAATTCCGCTCTCCGCGCTCCATTACCGCCTCCCATTCGTCTGTGGTGGTTTCAACCGGCGCGTAATTCCGGCCTCCATTACCCCCTCCCATTCCAACTCCTAATTCCTAATCATCGAAAGTTCCAAACCTGTTCCATTTTGGGTTGGGCGCCGGTGACAGGGTCCATTTCCATAACCATGACGTCTTTCATGTACTCGTTCCAGCGGTCCACAACGGGACTGTTTTTCTGGACGGCAGCGGCAAAATCCGCGTCCTTTTCGCACTCGTAGTAGCCGAAAATCTCGTCTCCCACGATCCAGATGGAGTAGTTACGAATCCCCGCTGCTGTCAAGACTTCTACCATCTCAGGCCAAATCTCCCGGTGGCGGCGTTTGTATTCTTCCAGTTTCCCTTCAACGAGACGTGCTTTCCACGCGTACTTTTCCATGACAGTTCCTTTTTAAATTTACAGCAAAATCATTTCTTTCCTGATATTTTACCATAATTTTTGGTGAGTGCAAGGGAAAAAATGATTTTTTTTCACTTTTTTTTTCGTTTACCCCCTTGCAAAAATAAAATTGTTGCGTAATAATAAATAGTTAATGAATCGTAACTTTTTTACAAGGAGTTCTATCATGAAGCGAAATCAGAAAGTCATCCCCGGAGTGATCGCGGTGCTGATCAGCTCCCTCGTTTTGTGTTTTCCGGTCTGCGCTCAAGGTCCTCATGGAGGTCATGGCGGCCCGCACGGCGCTCCGCACGGAGGCCCGCCGCACGTTTCCCGTCCGAGTGCGCCGCCGCATATTTCCCGTCCAAGTGCTCCACCGCATATTTCCCGTCCAAGTGCTCCACCGAGCCGTGGTCCGTCACCAAGTGCTGTGAGGCCCAGCCGCCCAGCCCCGAGCCGCCCAGCTCCGAGCGCTGTGAGACCTGCCCCGAGCCGCCCAGCTCCGAGCGCTGTGAGACCTGCCCCGAGCCGTCCGGCTCCGAGCGCTGCGAGACCTGCTCCGAGCCGTCCAGCTCCGAGCGCTGTGAGACCGGCCCCGAGCCGCCCGGCTCCGAATGTTTCCAGACCAAGCCGCCCGGCCCCGAGTACTTCACGTCCAGGCAGTGGTCCTACTCCCCCGGTGATTACGCGTGACCGTGGTCCAGCGCCTCCGGTGATCAAGCCTGATCGTGGTCCTTCTCCGGGAGCTTCCAGGCCAGGTAAAGGCCCGGGTCCAAGTGTCGCGAAGCCAGACCGTGGTCCGGCTCCACCTGCCGCCAGACCTGGACGTGACCCGAGGCCTCCACACGGTGGAGTGGTTTCCCGTCCTCCGTCCCCTTCGCGTGGTCCGAGCCATCATCCGGCTCCGCCTCCACCGCCGCATCATCACCATCCGGCTCCGCCTCCACCGCCTCGGCACGTGTATCATCATCCGTATCCCTATGATCCGGTACGATATCATGCGGGCTGGTATCCGTCTTACAGACCAGTGTACCCGTGGTGGGTTGATGTGGCGTATGCAGGTTACGCTCTTGGGTATTACATCGTTGCGGGACGTCCGGTTTATTACTATTACCCGACGCAGGTCGTGGCCGCTCCAACGTATGTTCAGGGAACGACCGTTGTAGTTGAGCCGACTACTCAGGTTGTAACTCCGGCCCCAATTACAGAGGCGCCGATTACCGAGGCGCCGATCGTCGAGGAAATTCCGAACGGTGATGAAATTTCGATTCTGGAAGACGCTCCCGACGAAGGTGGTGCGGAGCTTCCTCAGGTGACAAAGGCACAAATTGATTCGGCCTGGGAAGGAATCCAGAAAGGTGACGAGGCGTTTGCGAAAGCGGACCTTGCTCTTGCCGCCAGCCGTTACACGAAGGTCACCCAGGATATTCCTGCACTTCCGGACGCGTGGTTCCGCCTTGGTTATACGGAAATCGCCCGAGGGAACTACACGCTGGCGGAAGATTTCATGCTGAAAGGTATGGACGCTTCGAGGATTTGGCCGGCCAGTCCCTTCGCGCTGGATTACATTTACCAGGGAGCTACGGGCAGAAAAAATGCGAACCTCCAGAATCTGGAAGCGACCACGATGAATCGTCCGACCGATGCAGGGTTGAATCTTTTGACAGGAATGGCCTTCTTTTCGGATGGCCAGACCGCCAAAGCCACAAAATATTTGGAAAAAGCCAAAAAATTTGCCCCAGAATGGTCAGAATTCGTTGACCCCATGTTGAAAGATAATGATTAATGTGGTACAATAGAAGTCTGTAATTGGAAAAAGGAATCAGGATTTTCAGAAAAACCGAAGAAATGATTCGTTCATCCGTTTCATGGAGTTTTCTCTGAGTCCTGATTCCCGCGCTTCATGAAGCTTTTTTTCGTCACGGATTTCCATTTTATGTTTATGACCAACCTTTTTCGTTTTCTTGTTTTAGCGTTTGCTCTAACGTTTTTATATTCTTCCGTATTAAGAGCGGAAAGTGAATCACCTGCAGGACCTCCCGCTCCTGTTTTTTCTCCTATCGAGGAAAGTTCCGAAATTCCTGATGTTTCAGGAGTCGAAGATTCCATTCAGATTGATGATTTAAACGAACCAGGCCCGGCGGAAGCCCCGGCTGTGGAGTCGCCCGAGAAGGAATCGGTCCCGCTGGAATCGCCCACGGTGGAATCGCAAGAGCCTGAAATACCAGATTCTTTGGATTTGGAAACGAAACCTTCCCAGGAAACGAATGCTGTTCCAACAGATCCTTCTTTGGAAGAGTCTCTGCAATCCGCAGATCCCAAAGAAAAACCGATTGAAACAGCCGTTGAACCCAAAGAGAAAAAAGAGATCAAACGTCTGGCGAGCACGGATGAAACCAAGCCGGGCAAAAAGAACGATGAGGAAATTTCCGTTTCCCGGCGTCTGCTTTTTAAAGTTAGTCCTCCTGATTCTATTCTTGATGGGGTGGAACAGGTAGATTTACGAACGTTTCTCAACGCTCCCACTCTCCGGGATGATGAGGCTCGTACCCGTGAGGCACTCCCGTATTACTGGAAAGCAGCAGAATTGCGAAGCGAGGTTTTCTATTGGGCGAATCGTCTTGAAGCCATGAACAGCCTGGCAGAATCTGCATCGGGATCGGAACGGGAAGTTTACAAATCGGCTGCCGCTGCGGCCAAGGCGAGTTTGAGTCTGGCAAAAGTGACCCTTCGGAGCAACGCGATGAAACTGGCGTCCCTGGCTGGTTACACACGTGAAGTGACGGCTAAAACGCTCCCGCATGCCGGTGAGTATAATACCCGCTACGATGAGATCGTGGACAAAACATCCCGAATCACGTACTACCACGGGCTTATAACTTTTCATCAGGAGCAGCTCACTGCGGCAGCTTCGGCTTATATGACGGCGGAAAGTTTATTGAATCTTGTGCGTCAAAAGGGACCCGCCTCGGCAGTTTTGGCATCATGGGATGTTTTGAACGAACGACGAAAAGTCTTTTTTGAGGTTTTGCTCAGTTTCAATGACGACATTTTAAATTATGTGCTCACGATCAGTACCCGGCGAGGCCCCGAACTTGCTCCTCTTCTGGTGAAACCTGATTCCACACCGTCGAGCGAGGGAGCGTCCACATTGCCAAGTCTTCCTACGCCGCCGGCCAAAGCCCCAGATCCTCCTGCTGACCTCCCATCGGTGCTGGCTCCCGGGCAGACTGCGGCTTCATCTCAAGCCGACACTCCGATCCGAACGCAAGACCCGGAAACAGGTCAGGTTTATTCGGAAAATGATTCGATTGATGTTCAGTCTGCAGCTACTGCGCCAGAGGTTTCTTCCGAACCGGTTCCTGCAGGCGGAAACGAGCCGGTCCAAGTGGTTCCAGAGGCCCCGGTTCCCGGTTATGATTTAGGCGCTCCTCCGGTAGAGACGGCTCCGTCCGGATCGGATTTCATCCCGATTGGCGGGGAAACGGGAGTGAATACCAACCCTGTTTTGCGGGAAACACGTAAGCCTTCAATCGGTGAAAATGGGTTTTCTCTGGTGAGCGTTTTAGAACGTGCCTCATATTCGGAGCGTGAAAAAGCTGTTCACGCATATTGGCGTTACGTGGAGCTTCAGGATCAATCATTTGTTCTGGAACATCAGAAAAATCTTCTGAGCTTTATTTCCCGACGGCTTCTTGACAGTTTGTTGGGTAAGTCCGAAGCGGCTCCTCTTCCTTCTGAATTAGGAACAATTCTGGAACTTCAAGCGCTGATACTTCGGGTGGAACTCCTTGAGATAAAAGCGGAAGAGTGGAAAGTTTTGGATCGATTGGCAAATCATCTCTCGTGGAAAGTGCAATGGCCGCTGATTTTTCCCGTAGCGATGACTGACCTGAAAACGAAGGGTTTCACGCTTGGCCTTGACCAGAACGTTTCCGGTTCCGAGATGGATCGGCGTGCGCTTCCCTGGGCGCGTCAATTGTATTTCGCTCGCGAAGAACTTTCGGATTCTTTTGCTTGTGTTACGGCTCTTGAGGATTTAATCGCACCGTCAGATACAGGACTTGAAGAATCAAAACTGGGAGGACGGTTGAAAAATGGTTCTGCAGAAGAACTCGTCGCGGTCATTGAGTCCATGGCTGAAGCCCGAAATGTCAGCTGGAAATATTTTCAACTTCTGTATGATGTAAATGCCGCATACACTTCGTGTGTTCTTGCGGGTGTGCAGGGAGGGAAAGAGCCGGGGGAATTAGCGGCTCTTTTGGCGAACTGAAGGCGGTGAATTATGGTGAATTGTGCCGTTATACTTTAAAAATTTTACCAAAATGTTATAAATTTTCTCTTTTGCCTCCCTTTTTTGAGAAATTTTTGTTGAAAGAGAAGGGCGTCACCTTGACGAAAAGTCATTTTTGCGGTATAGTATTTATAATGAAGATATTGTACTAGGGGAAATACACAGATGAAATACGCCAAAGTTGGTCCGATTGCCACATATTTACCTGAAAAACGTGAAACGATCGATGATTTAAAGGAGGAGCATCCAGAGTGGGAACTTGATGAAATATGTGCGAAAACTGGCGTTTACGCACGGCATATTTCTGCGCCTGATGAGTTTGCATCGGATATGGCGTTTAAGGCGGCGAATCAGCTGATCGAGGAGAATAATATTCCCCGTGAAAGCATTGATTTCGTGCTTCTTTGTACGCAGTCACCCGATTATCCGATTCCGACAACGGCCTGTATCGTGCAGCATAAATTAGGGCTTCGGATCGACTGCGGAGCGTTGGACTTCAATCTCGGTTGCTCCGGTTATGTTTATGGGCTTGGTCTGGCTGACGGTTTGATCCGCGGCGAGTCGGCGCATCGTATTTTGCTCATTACGTCAGAAACATATACGAAGTACATCGATTCCGGTGACCGTTCTCTTCGCACGATTTTTGGAGATGGGGCGACGGCGACGCTGATAGATGCGAGTGACACACAGTCCCTTGGCCCTTTTTTGTTTGGCACGGATGGAGAAGGCGCAAATTCGCTCATCGCGTATGGACGCGGAATCCGGCCCGAGTCACTTTCATTCAAACCGAGCCACCGCCGCCGATGGGCCAGCAGTTTGTACATGGATGGGGCGGAGCTTATGCGTTTTACCAACTCGAAGATCCCGCCGCTTGTGGATCAGCTTCTCGCGAAAGCGGGTCAGACACTTGGTGATATTGATATTTTCCTGATGCACCAGGCGACGCGTAAGATGCTTGAAAGTCTGACGCTTACTATGGATCTTGATCCCGCCAAAGTTCCGATTCAGATGGAGCAGGTCGGGAACACGGTCAGCAGTTCTATCCCAATTTTGATTTCTCAGTTGCGTCAAACACCCGATTGGAAGAAGATCCAGTGCGCGATGCTTCTCGGTTTTGGAGTGGGGCTTTCCTGGGGTGGAGCCTTATGGTGTGATGTATGGTCTTTGGAACGCTGATAGATGGGGGAGGCTGGCCGCCAGTGTTTGGAGATTAAACTGCTGACAGGATCATAGCAGGGAATCGGAGCAGGGACGTGAAAATATTTAAAATTATTCCAACTCGCTTTCTGATGGTCATGCTAGTCATATTCCTTATTATGCAGGTTGGTTTCACGTGCCTTTTTGTGTTTATTGGTTTTTTCCTCCAGGATTTTCTGAGCAAAATTCCCATATCGAAAATTCCTCTTTTAATTCCTTACATTTTCCCGTTTGCGCAATCTTTCGGGGGACAGTTCGTGATGGTGTTTACATCTGTCATGGTCTATTCCCGTATAACGCAGGAACGTGAAAATCTGGCGCTTCAGTCTTCAGGGATTTCGACGTGGTGCTTGATGTTTCCAGCCTTTTTCCTCGCTTTTTTCATGAGCATTGTCTCGTTTTTTATGTCGGATGTATACTGCTCATGGGGAATGAACGGGCTTCAGAGGACGTTTTTCTCCTCATTGGAATCCATCATTTACTCGACGCTGGAAAATAAAAGCAGTTATACCGTTGGTGAAGACCTTTTTCTCAGTGTGGATAGAGTTCAAGACGGGAAATTGTACGGTCTCTTTCTGACGAGTAAAAATTTCACCAATTCCTACACTTGTTCAGCGAAAAGCGCAGAATTGCGTATCGGTCCCGCATCACAAATTGTTCGTCCTGATGAAGTTTGCTATCTGAAACTGACGAATGAGGTTTATCGTTATAATCCCAACGATAATTCGCTCGTCATGAAGATTTCATTTAATAATTTGGAAATTCAATACGAATCCAATCAGATTTCGACTTCGCTCGAACGTACGATTCTGGTTTCGATGGATGAGCTAAAGAAATTGCAGGACCGCAATATGAACCACGTTTCTGGGATGTCACTTGCCAGGCTGAACGACTATGTGGAGAAACAGAACCAGATGATCGATTCACTGAAATTGGAACTCGCGCTTCAAGCGTCCTTATTTATTCAGACCGGCAATTTTGAGGGTTTTAAATCGGAACGCCTGAAGCATGAGTTTTATGACGAAATCAAAAATTGCAGGAAAATGATCCATCGGGCAAAGATTGAGCCGACCCGCCGTTTGGCGTTCGCGTTTAATTGTTTTTTCCTTACGCTGGTTTGTGTACCGCTTTCGCTTCATAAAGGAGAAGAAGGAGCGTTGCTTCTCATCAGCTTGAGGGTGATGCCTCTTTTGTTTTTGTTTTTCCCGGCTTTTATGCTGCTCCTGAACCTTGTGAAAGATTCAGCGATGACACCATTAATTTTGTGGCTTCCCAACCTTGCCCTTTTAGTTTTCGGCTGCTGGTTGATTCGGAAGGCATTGTGATTTGATCATATAGTCCCCGGGATTCCTGGTAACTGAAAGAAATTTGAAACCCTGGATCCCCGGTTTTGAAATTTATTTTTGAACCTCAAAAAAAGGAGAAGAAAATGGGTGTACTCATTGGTATTCTGGCTGTTGTGGCCGTCGTGGTTTTGTTCGCCATCGGAGTTTATAATAGTCTGGTGACGTTGAGGAACCGTTACAAGAACGCATTCGCGCAAGTGGACGTTCAGTTGAAACGCCGTTACGATCTGATCCCGAATCTGGTCGAGACTGCGAAAGCGTATATGAAGCACGAGAGTGAGACATTTGAAAAGGTGGTCGCGGCGAGAAACGCGGCTTCCCAGGCAAATCGGGCTGCTGCGGCTGACCCCTCAAACCCCGAGGCTCTGCGTGAACTGAACAAGGCGGAAGGCCAGCTCGTTGGCGCAATGCGTAATTTTAACATTCAGGTGGAAGCTTACCCGGATCTGAAGGCGAGCGAAAACATGATGGCACTCCAGGAGGAATTGGCCTCCACGGAAAATAAAGTGGCCTTCGCACGTCAGGCGTTTAACGACGCGGTGACAGAGTACAACACAAAGCGTGAACTCTTCCCCGCCTGTATTTTCGCTGGTATGCTTGGCTTCCACAGCGCGCAGCTCTTCGAGGTTGAAAATCCGGTTGAGCGGGAAGCGGTGAAGGTTCAGTTCTGAACCATAAGGATTTCAGGCGTTTTGTTTCGACCTTTTAAATTGATGTATTTCAGCCCAATCCTTTTTTACTTAAAGGTTTGACCTATGGATTTTTTTCATCAGCAGGACGTTGCCCGGAAATACTCCAAATGGATGGTATTTCTATTTATCGTGGCAGTGATTTGTGTCGTCGCGGCAATTACCGGAATGGCCTTTATGATATTTGCGGAGCAGATAATCAACCCTCAGTCTCCCGAAGAGCATGATCAGGCAATTCAAATTGTCGGCGGGACGGGATTAGTGACTTTGATGATTATCCTCCTGGGATCGTGGCTCCGATGCAGATCGCTTCGGCACGGCGGCGGAAAAGCGGTGGCTGAAAGTCTTGGGGGACGTTGCCTCGCTCCCGGATCGGACCTGACTCTGAAAGAACGCCGGTACTTGAACATCGTCGAGGAAATGGCACTTGCGAGCGGGATCCCGGTCCCACCGGCGTATGTTCTGGATGATGAGCCGTCGATCAACGCGTTTGCGGCAGGAAACTCTCCTGAGGACGCGGTGGTCGCTGTCACTCGCGGAACACTCGAAACATTGGATCGGGATGAGCTTCAGGGTGTCATTGGACACGAGTTCAGTCATATCCTGAATGGCGACATGACCCTGAATATTCGGCTCATGGGCTACTTGTACGGGATCACACTCATTTATATGATTGGGTGGTTTGTGCTACGTGCATCTTTTTCTGGTTCCAGCAGCCGGGACAAAAAAGAAGGTGGAGCAGGGGTCATTGCCCTCATTTCACTCGCCGCGATGGTCATTGGGTTGATTGGCCTCTTTTTCGGAAATGTGATTAAAGCGGCTCTTTCCCGTCAGCGTGAATATCTTGCGGACGCCTCGGCGGTCCAATTCACGCGGAATCCGCAAGGGATCGCGAACGCGTTGAAGAAAATCGGCGGATTTAAGGCGGGAGATCAAAAAATGAAATCCCTCCACGCAGCGGAAGCGAGCCACCTGTTTTTCAGTGAATTTTCTGCATCGTTTTGGGCGGGGCTTTTCGCAACGCATCCGCCTCTCCAGAAACGAATCGCCCGCCTGGACCCCAATTTTAACCTTGAGTTAAAGGCTCAGTTGGAAGAATTGGATAAAGAGGCACGCGAACGAATCACTTCCGGTTTGACTTCGGGCAGAACTTCCGTAAATACTGCGGGACCAAGCGCTGGTTTTGCATCCATTTCGGATTTTAACCAGGCTGTCAAGCAGGCGTATGTGGGGGCCGAGGGTTCTTTGGGGCAGATGCTCAACGAAAAGCGTTCCGGCGGAAGCTCACGAGCAGTAAAAAAGGAAGATTCTGATGTGGTTCCGGCAATGCGTACGATTTTGCAGGTGATCACGAACCCGCTAAGTGCCAGCGCGTATGTTCTGGCTCTGCTCACGGATAGAAAAAAACCTGAAACGGCTGCAGCTCAGAAAGAAATTGTCGCCAAAGTTTTCGAGGGTGGGCTGGTAAAAGACTGGCTTTGGTTGAAGGAAGAAGTGGGTAACAAGTCCCCGGCCGAGAGACTGATGCACCTCAAAATGGCGATTCCTGCATTGCGTCATCTCAGCCTCGCGCAATACAAAACCCTTCGTCATGCGATCGTGGAGATGATCAAGGCTGACCAGGTGGTGGATTTGAATGAATTCATCATTTTCTCGATGGTTTGTCGTCAGCTTGACATTGTGTTCGAACTTGCCAAGCCTCCCAAAGGAACCGGTCAAATGACGCTTGGACGCTTCCGTGCTGCGGTCCTGGTTTTGTCTCGTGTAGCCTATGCTGGGAGCGATGATCCGGAAGCCCAGAAGAAAGCGTTTCGCTTGGGACTTGAGCGTCTCAAAGTGGCGGATGCTGATATTCTTCCCATGGAGTCCTGTACCAACGATGCGTTCAAAAAAGCGTTGCAAAAGCTTGATCAGATGGAGATTCATTGGAAGCGTGAATTTCTGAATGCCTGCGCTCGGGTGATTGAGGCTGATGGAGTTGTAACTCAGAAAGAAGCGTTTTTGCGTTACGGAATCGCTGCCGCTTTGGGGATTTACGCTTGAAAATCTTGCATTAATTAATAAGAGGTCAATGATGAACCATTGCATTTCCCGTCGAACTTTCACCAGACTGGCGGCTTTACCGCTCGCGGCGTTCGCACTTCCGTTGAGTCAAACTTTTGGCGAGGAACCGACTTCCAGGGCTCCCCGATTCTGGTGTGAGCTTTTGCCGGAAGGTCAGAAAGGCGTGTGCCTCCTGAAAGACGGCCAGCCGGTTTGGGAGTTTCATCTCGACGGACCGGAGAATAAACCGTTTATCGCGCCGCTTTGTCTGCCGGACGGGCGGAACATCGCGAACTTGCGACCGAAAGATCACGTTTGGCACCTGGGTGTCTGGTTTTCGTGGAAGTACCTCAACGGCGTGAATTACTGGGAGCCGAATCAGGGCGGTGAGACGCTCGTAAAGGACTCGAAAATTCAGATCGACGGCGCCTCCGCGAAGGCCGAGATCCAGATGATTTACCGCGATTCGAAGGCCCCGGAAGAAACGGTTCTGAGCGAGACCCGGAACGTGATTTTCGGTGCGCCGGACGAAACGGGTACGTATGAGATCGACTTCCGCCACGCGTTTACTGCCGGTCCAAAGGACGTGGAGCTCGATCGGACTCCGCCTCATCCGAAGGGCGGCGGTTACGCGGGGCTCGGAATTCGTCTGACGAACGAAACGAGCGAAATGACTGTCCTGTGCGAAAACGGTGAGACGGAAATGCTGAAGATCCGCGAAAAGCCTGCCAGCTGGATCGAGTACCGCGACGAAAAGACTGGGAACGGCCTGAAAGTGACGGTCCTGGAAGGCCCAGCGGACGGGTGCTTCTACGCGCAAAGCTCGCCGAACTACTGCTTCATTAATCCGTGCCCGGTCATGCATCACACGCTGACGATCCCAGCCGGCGAAACGCTGAAACTGGCGTACAAGATCC
>JAFTCU010000029.1 GCA_017454585.1 Thermoguttaceae bacterium
AGTTTTCTGAAGGATCTGACCGACCGCACGAGTTTATGGTGCTTGGGCAAAATTTCGCTGGTCTTCGTTTTTCTCATCATTTTTTGGTCGGTCTATGACCAGAATTCCACCCGATGGGTCGAGCAGGCGACGGCGATGAACCCCCATCCTTTTGAGGCGTGGAGTTTCCTGCCGGCCTCGATTCGCGGGTTTGAGGTCCTCCCGTCGCAAATGCAGGCGGTGAACCCGTTCCTGATCCTCGTGCTGATCCCGATTTTCACACGATGGGTTTACCCGTGGTGGAATCGGGTCCTCGGTCCTTCGACGCTGCTCAAGATCGCGGTGGGGCTTTTCCTGCTCGTGGCCGGGTCGCTCTTCCCGCTCTGGTTCGAGTCGGCGAGGATCTCGGGCACGGTCCTGAATATTGCCTGGCAGTTTCCGGCGTACGTCGTGCTGACGATCGCGGAGGTGCTGGTATCGGTGACGTCGCTCGAGTTCGCGTACACGCAGGCGCCGCGTACGATGAAGTCGCTGGTCATGGGCGTTTACCTGCTCACCATCACGATGGGGAACTGGCTGACGGCGGGGGTGAATTTCCTCTCGCAAGTGTTCCCGACCTACCTGACCGGCATCGGCTACTTCCGGTTTTTCCTGGTCCTTGCCCTGGTCAATGCGGTCCTTTTCCTCATCGTCGCCCGATACTACAAAGAACAAACCATCCTTCAGGAAGAATGATCGGAACCAATTCATAATTCAAAAAATCATAATTAATTTATGCCTCATTCCCTTCAAATCCTCAATGGGCTGAAAATCCTCCACGTGGCTGGTTCTTCACAGAAAGAACCGTGGCTTGCGAAAGCGGTACATGAAGTGAAGGGTGTTTCGTTTGAAGTGCAGGAAGTTTGCGGGAAATTCGACGGTTTGAAAGCGCTTCAGACTGAGGTTTACGACGCGGTGCTCGTGAGTTTGCAGCCAACTTTGGCCGCGCTGGATTTCATCACCGGCTGCCGGACCAGCGGGACGGGTGTCCCAATGCTGATTTTGGGGACGAAAATTGAGTCGAATCAGTTCACTCTCTGCTGCGAACGCGGGGGTGATGGTTGGATCTCACTTGAAGGGAGCACGGTTTCGGACCTTTTATGGCAAATCGCGCTGGCGGTACAGAATCGCAGGAATGCGGACTTGCAGAATCGTCACCTCCTTTTGGCGGACCAGGAATTTGCAGAGTGTTGTGATTTTCTGGAACAGCAGAGAAATTTTGTGCAGGGCCAAAACGCGGAAACCGCCATCTCAGACGAATTGAGTGAGTTGTACCTGAAACTCCTCAAAACGTTTATCCCCGGCACGAATGGGAACGCGGAAAAAGAGTTTCAGGCATTTCTTCAAACGTTGATCACAAGGAAAACGTCATCGTGGGAGCTTTTGACGATCCACGCAAACGCACTGGAAACGATTCTCGCCGCTCCGGGACGCAAAAGCCCCAGCCATTTAATGAATCGGGCGAATCTGCTTTTGACGGAACTTCTGGCGATGCTTCTGGACGATACGGAAGCGAAAAGCCCGAAGACTGATTCATTCGCAGAATCCGAGGAGTTTATAAACTTTCCAATTTTCCGGCCGAATGATTCGTAATTGAAGAAAAAACGACCAAAAACCGATTGACTACAAACAACGCAAAACTGATAACCGATAACTGACAACTAAAAAAAAATGACCTCACTCAAACGTATACTCGTCACTGGCGGCGCGGGTTTTCTCGGGTCGCACCTTTGCGAACGGCTTCTCGAACAGGGGCACGACGTGATTTGCCTCGATAATTTTTTCACGAGCCAGAAATCGAACGTCCTTCACCTCCTTTCCAACCCGAATTTTGAGTTGATCCGCCACGACGTGACGGTCCCGATCTTTCTGGAAGTGGACGAGATTTTCAATCTGGCGTGCCCAGCGGCGCCGGGCCATTACCAGTTTAACCCGATCAAGACGATGAAAACGTCAGTGATTGGCGCGATCAATATGCTCGGAATGGCGAGACGATGCCGGGCAAGGATTTTGCAGGCGTCCACGAGTGAAATTTACGGCGACCCGGAAATTCACCCCCAGCCGGAAACGTATCGCGGCTGCGTCAACACGCTGGGGATTCGCGCGTGTTACGACGAAGGAAAACGGGCGGCCGAAACGCTCTTCATGGACTACCACCGGCACAACGGCGTCGATGTGCGGCTGATCCGCATTTTCAACACTTACGGGCCGCGTATGCACCCGTACGACGGCCGCGTCATTTCCAACTTCATCCGCCAGGCGCTCACCGGCGAGGACATCACGATCTTCGGCGACGGCTCGCAGACCCGCTCGTTCTGCTACCGGGACGATCTGGTCGAGGGGATGATCCGCATGATGGACCACGAGGAGCCGGAAGGGTTCACGGGCCCGGTGAATCTGGGGAATCCGCACGAATTCACGATCAAACAGCTTGCGGAACTTGTTCTGGAGATGATCGACACGAAATCGAAGATCGTGTACCGGCCGCTTCCGATGGACGACCCGACGCAGCGCAAGCCGGACATTACCCTCGCGAAAAAATACTTAAACTGGGAACCGACGATCCAACTCCGTGAAGGGCTTCAAAAGACGATCGACTGGTTCAAGTCGATTCGTTTGTCAGATTACAGACCGCCGACACCGCGGTATTGATCGAGATGGAAGACTACACGATCCAAACGACTCCGCCAACAGAGTGCTGCGTGACGCACCGCGCGTTTCAGCCGGGGGAGGAATACGTTGCTGTTCTGTTTGAGATGAACGGCAATTTGACGCGCCGGGACTATTCGCTCGAAGCGTGGGAAAAGCATCCGCCGGAAAAGTACTCCGCCTGCTGGCGTGCGCGGGTCCCGCTGCCGTCGTCGGCGCCGCGCCGGTCCCGGGAGGCGATCAACGACGTTCTGCTCGAAATGTTCGACCAGCTTCGCACGCAGTACGACGCGCCGGACAAACTGTACATTCTGTCGCTTCTTCTGGTCCGTCGGCGAGTGATGCGGCTGGAAGAGTCTTTCGACAAAAACGCGGAGGAAACGCTGCGCCTCTACAGTCAGAACCGGGACGAGTACTACCAGATCCCGGTCGTGCCGCCGACGCCGGAACGTCAGGCGGAAATTCAGACGGAACTGACGGAGGTCCTGCTGGGCAACGCGCCGCACCCGCCGCAGAAGATCGTTTCGCCTGAGGAAGAACAGACGGTCCAGATCTGGAACCCGGATGAGATCGAACTGCCCGAGGTGGAAGAAATACCCAAAAATTATGAATTATGAATTTAGAATTATGAATTAGAGACGACGCTGGAAGCGTCGTCCCCGTAGTGTCTTCTTTACTTCTTTTTCCGCCAGACCATCAGCCCACCGAATCCGAGCAGGAGCATGGCCCACGTAGAGGGTTCCGGGATGGAGTTGGGATTCTGGTAAAACGCGATCTCTGCGAAACCGACGCGGTCACCGCCGCTGGTTCCATACCATCTGAAGGCATTATCCAGAACGGTCAACGTGGCTGTGCTGAACTTGTAATCTTTGCCGAGAGAGAACGTCGCGAACTGGTTGGCGTTATTGGATCGATCCATAATGAATTCGTCCGCGAAAACGATCTCGCCGTCGCTGTTCTTCAGTTCCAAAATGAAGTTGGTCAGCTGGTTGCCCTGCGAGCCGTAGCCCCAGACGGAGAAACTGTCGTACAGGCTTTCTTCTGGCATGTTAAATTCGATCACGGACGAGTAACCTTGGTTCAGGTAGTCATCCCCCGAGCCATTGGTGTACCAGACGTCTCCGCTGCCGGTGCCTGTTCCGTCAAAGAGGTAGTTCAAGGACCGAGCGGACCCGTTCGTTCCGCCGACGGTCAGGAATGACGCCGAGGTGGGCCGGACGATATTATTCACGTGCATCGGAGTGTTGTTCATCGTTGGCTTTGTCGGCATGTTCGTTTCATTCGTGGTGAAATAGACCTCCGCCAAGCCGATTCGGTCGCCGCCGCCGGCGTTGAGGTTCCGGAAGTTGCTCGTCACCGTCATTTTCACGCTGGCGACGCCTTCAACCTCGGGGAATGAGAAATAATTCTGCGTGGACTGGGTGGAATCCCTCATTTTGAAACTGTATTTGGAGGGATCTTCGACCGTGATCTCGTTTCCGTTGGCATCAAGGAAACTCAACTGGAAATCTTGGATGGAGTTGCCGATCACGTTGTAGGCCTGAACCGTGACGCCCGTGAGAGTTTTCGCGCTGTCAAGCGCAAACGTGAATTCCGGGTTGGGGTTGGTGCCGTTAAAATACCCGTTCGTCGTATCTGCCGCAGCGGAGCACCATGTGCTTCCCGCATTTTTGTCAAAAAGGTTGGAAACCTGGTAGCCGCTGAGGTTGGCCACGGTGCAGGTCCCGGAGGTCGGTGTCACGGTCGAACTGACATCGAACATGATGTTCCCAACGCCGAAACGGTCGCCGCCGCGGTTCTCCGTCAGGGTGAATTTCACATACTTGGCGTTGACGGCTTCGGCCAGATCCAGATTTACCGCCGGATTGCCCGCCTGAATATCAAGGCCGGTAAACGTCTGCGAATAGGTGGGTGTCCCTGAAAGCGCAGGCGTATCGTAAAAATCCGCTCTAAAGGAGACGATGTTATTACCGTTGGCGCTGTAAGGGGTGATGGAAAGACCATTGATCGTCTGCAGGGCCCCCAGATCGCAAAGCATGACCGGAAGCAGTGACGTATCGCTGGTCGGATAGCTTGGGCTTTGGGATTGCGTGCACCACTGATTCGTGTTCGTGCCGCTAAAACCTGAGTTGGTGTAGTAGTTATTATTTCCGATTGCGTTTAACGCATTGACACGCACCGCGCTGATCAGTTCAGCCTGAGCGATCGTGCTTGTGAAGGTCAGAAGCAAAGTCAACAATATAAATGGTCTTAATGATCTCATGGTATTTTGAACGGCAAAAGTTTTTCGGGGACTTAAAGAGGATGGCTCCTCTTAAAAACTTAATTCATAATTATTATACATCGAAGTGCAGAATCTAACCCTTTTGGGACAAAAAAATCCCAAAAAAACGAAATTTTTTGGGAAAAATTCATGTGGAGTGCGGCAATACAGAAGCCGAAGGCTTCATTTGCCGCTTTCACTTAGTGACCGAAAAACAGGGCGGTGAAAAACGATTTTCGCGTGGGCAACGTCCAGCGCACTTCAGCGGC
>JAFTCU010000030.1 GCA_017454585.1 Thermoguttaceae bacterium
GATCGCGGAACACAGTCACGTCGTGACCGACGAAGCCCCGGCCAAGATGGAAACCTGGCACGTGCGTTACGGCTCTGCTTACAACTGGTCCGAAGGCGAACCGACCATTCCGGCCATCAGCAAACCGGCCGCGTCCCAGATCGATTCTATTCACTGCAATCACTGCGAGCTGATCAAGGTCGGCGACGTCCGTGACCTGAATGAACTCGGCAAGTGGCACTTCCTCCAGGGTGGTCCGGAAGGCGTGATCATCACCGAATCCGCCACGTATCACGACGGAAACGGCTTGCGCTTCTCCAACCCGAAAATCGGAATCAAAGTCGGCTGATTTAAAAAAGAGCGGCCTCATTACCAACCTGTAGCGCCTAAAGCGTCCTCAAGCCCAAAATTCTCACGGGTTTCAAATTTCGAAATCCGTCTGATAAATTGGTCTCGATTAGAACGTTTTAGGTGGTTATCATGCGTAACATCGGTTCGGCTGTCGGTTTGCGTCTTTGCAGGCTTGCCAGATCCTCCCTGGTTCTGGCTTGTCTGGCTTTCACGATCAGGTACGGCGAAGAGCAGCCTTTGCTCGCGGTTTCCATTTTTTGTCCTAAATCCCATTTTGGTAACTTCTGAATCTATACAGGGTATTGACCAGATTTTCAGAAAAAACAAGAAGGGATAGTTGGCGGGGCAGTATGTGCAACAGGTTGGTAATGGCCCCGTTCGCAAGGTTTTTCAGGAGATCGTACTATGTTTCATCGCCGCGCGTTCACGCTCGTTGAGCTTCTGGTCGTGATCGCAATCATCGGGATGCTGATCGGTCTCCTGCTTCCTGCAGTTCAAATGGCCCGGGATGCCGCACGAAGGACGCAGTGTTCGAACAATCTTAAGCAGATCGGGCTGGGAATGCTTCAGCATGAGTGCGCGATGAGAAAGTTTCCACCGTCACACTCGCTCACGCCCGCAAAACACAACTGTCTCTCGCTCATTCTTTCGTATCTGGAACAGGGTAATGTCGCGATCCAGATGGATTTGACGCTTGACTGGAACAAAGAGCCAAACAAAACGGCGGCCAAGACGAATATCGCGGTTTTTCGCTGTCCCACGACGCCTGAACACTCGGACTACATATCCGACTATGCTGCCAACACGAAGATCCAGCCCGCAGTTTACAAGCCTTTCGTAGCCGATGGAAGCGCCAAAAGCCGAAGTTTGTGGTACGGAATGCTTCGCCCCGATGATCGCGCGCTTACTGTGGCGGAAGTGAAGGATGGTCTTTCCAACACAATGCTCTTTTTCGAAGATTGCGGCCGGCCCGTTGGTTACACGGACTCCCGACCAGACGGTTCCAAAATCACCGGGGCGCAGTGGGCCGACTATCAGGCGTTTTTCTACTCGCATACGCTTACGGGGACCCGCTTCATTAATTGCAACAATCACAACGAGATCTACAGTTTCCACCACGGTGGCTGCTTCTACCTCTACGGTGATGGGTCGGTGCATTTCCACGAGGCGTCAATCGACCCGGACGTTTTCTTCTCGCTTTTCACGTACAATCAGATGGATTAATATTAATAGAAAAAGCCCCGGTGAAACATTCTAACCGGGACTTTTCTGAAAGGACTTTTCTAAAATCGATCAACCGATCGCGCGAATGGCCGGAGTTTCTTCCGAAGGCGCATCAGGCTGAGAAGCCGGAATTTGCGGAGCGGGTTTTTCTGTTTCTTCCACCCGAACGAGTTTGAGAGCTTTGCCGGACGTACGGCGTTCGGGCAGGAAACCACGCTTGCTTGCCTTCAGGAATTCCGCATACTCCGCCGCCAGACCTTCGGGGAAACGTTCAGTCATGAGCGCGATGTTTTCCTGCATTGGCCGTTTTTCTTCATAAAGAAGGCGATAGGCTTCACGGATACGCTTGATTTCCGCGTTAGGGACGCCCGCGCGGCGCAGACCGATGAGATTCACCCCAACGACCAGCGAGGTACCGCCGTCCACGTTCACAAAAGGCAGAACGTCCTGAACGATGTGCGAATTGCCGCCGACCATGGCGAACATTCCGATCTGACAAAACTGGTGGATCGCGACTCCACCTGAAATATTGGCGCGGTCACCAACGTGGACATGACCAGCAAGCATCGCATTGTTCGTGATGATGACGTGATTTCCGATGACGCAATCGTGAGCGACGTGAGCGTTGACCATCAGAAAGTTTTCGTCGCCCAGGATGGTGTTTTTATCGGGGTACATCGCACAGTGGACGGTACAATTTTCACGGAAAATGTTTCCGTTTCCGATGATCACTCCGCCGTATTCGCCGTAGGAATAGATGTGCTGCGGCTTTCCGCCGAGTACTACCCCTTCGTGCAAAGTATTATTTTCGCCAAGCGTCACCCCTTTTTTGACAGAAACCCGCGGCAGTAAGACGCAGCCGGGACCAATCGTCACTCCTGACTCGATGACACAGAAGGGACCGATTTCCACATCGTCTGCGATTCTTGCTTCGTCGCTAATGATTGCTGTTGGGTGTGCTTTCACTGAATTATCCTCTGCGGCAGGCCTAAGTTCTGCCGCCGCTTGTGTATTTTCTTTTTAATATCATCCAGCCAAACAAGGCAAACTTACTTTATAATTGATGATAGTTTACCTCATTTTTGACTTTTTTGCAATATCCTTTAAGAGAAAATCCACAATTGTTTCAAAGTTTTTTCAAATTTCCCACCAGAAGTTCCTGTTACACAAAATGCGACAGTTGGGGAAGGCGTTTCGCCATGTCCTCTGGCCCCTCCGGTTTATTTATATTTCACATCATTTTCCTATATTTTAAAATTTTTTCAAGCCCCCCTTCCTCATTATGTTAAAATAAGCGCAAAAAATTTTAAAGATTTTGACTTTTTTAGAGAAAAAATCGGTTCAGATGGTTCTATTTTGATGGGTTAGTGGTATAATAGAGGAAATGGAATTTTGTTTTTAACTCCTAATGAAAGAGAACATCGATATGGCAGACCTGGAAAAAGAAACCAAATATGATGAAGCGATCGCGCTGAAGGAAAAGGGAGATGTACTTCAGGCGGTCGAAATGCTGGAACAGCTTTGTGTTGATTTTCCCGACTACGCACTTCCGCACGCGGCGCTGAGTATGATTTATTGTAGGCTCGATCAATTCCAGAAATCACTGGATCACGCGGAAATCGTTTGCGAACTGGAGCCGGAAGACCCCTTCAGTTTTGTCGCAATGAGCGCTCTGGCAATCAAATCCGGTGACCACGCGGGCGCGGAAGAGGCTCTTCAAAAAGCACAGCTTGCCCAACTGCGTTACTTCCACGCGCAGGCGGAAGCAGCCAAGACAAAAGCGGCCAATGAGGAAAAAAACGAGGAAACCCATGAGTGAATTAATTGTCGTTCGATGTCACGCCTGTAACGTTGGCATGAAAATCAAGCCGGAATATGCCGGAAAACTCCGCAAGTGCCCAAAATGCGGTGAAATTTTTATCGTTCCGCAGGAAGACGGCCAAACGATTGTTCCCCCGCCGGAGGTTTTGGAACAAATTCGCCGGCAAGAGGCAGCGCAAAATTCTGCCGAGCCCAAACCACAGGAACAACCGCAGGAATCGGCTCCGTCACCCTTTTCCGCTCCGTCTGCAGAAATCGTCGTTCCGGAAGAAGAAACCATTAAGCCGGTGGAGCATCCAAAGCGTCTGAACCCACAATTTCGCTACGTGATTTTAAATTCGGAACGAATGATCGCGTACTGGCAAATGAGTACAGGCTGGCAAATCAGCGACGGCTCTCGCCTGGTCCCGGCCAAACGAAACGCTCAGCTTTTGCCGAAACAGGGCGATTTCCGTTTCATCGAGATGCAGCTCGGCGATGTGGATGGTGAATTTCGCATCACGAAACTCCGTATTTTCCAGCTCGCAAGTCAATATTCGGTTTCCAAAATCGCAGGAGACGAAGGCGAAGTCCTTACAACGATCACCAAGGCGGCCGGTCTGACTCGCAGCCAAAAAGGCGCTTTGCTTCAAGGGCTGAAAGCGCATTTTATGCGCAGCGTGTGGGCAGATTCACCCGCGATTTACGATTTTTTGTTCAACGAAGATTTTCACAGCAGTGAGATCTGAGTCCATCCTCAGCCTCGCGTCGCATTTCATTCCTTCCATTTTCTCATGAAACTCGACACACTTCAAATCACGAATTTTCGCGGCATCCATTCGATGGATTTTGAATTTCATCCCCGTATGAATGTCCTGGTGGGGTTCAACGGGGCGGGAAAGTCCACCGTTTTGGATGCTCTGGCGATTTTGCTTTCCCGTTTCGTCACGCTTCTGCGCCGTGGGAAAAACTCCGGGCGGGACATTTCAGACGGAGATGTTTCGGCTGGCCGGGAGTTTTCCGCCCTTCGGCTCCTGCTTTCCCATGAGGACCAATTTTATTCCTGGGGCGTGGTCAAATCTCTGGTCACTTCGGAAAAAGAAAAAACGGACGAAATTCTGCAGAAGGACGCGCCGCACAAGTCCCAGCCGCTGCGGATCCTGGCCGACGCGATCCGTGCCGAAGTGGAGCAAAGCGGCGAGCAGTGCTCCGTCCCGGTGATGATTTATTACCAGACGAACCGGATCGCGCTGAATTTCCCGCGTTACGTCCACACGGACCGCGACTTTTCGCTGATGAGTGTTTATCACGACGCCCTTTCCTGCCGGGCCGATTACCGCGTCCTGCTCGAATGGTTCCGGGAACGGGAATCGATCGAGGATCGGGAATTTCGCCGCCTCGTGTTGGAAAGTCAGGGCGAAGCGACAAAGGAAATCTCAGAGGTTTACCGGGACCCCGCGCTCCAGACGCTTCGCAAGGCCTGGGCGACTTTTATGCCAGAGCTTTCCAACTTCACGATCCAGCCCAATCCTCTACGGTTGGAGGCCCAAAAAAATGGTGTACCGTTTCGGATCGATCAGCTTTCCGACGGGGAAAAAAGCCTTTTGGCACTGGTCGGCGACATTGCGCGGCGGCTGGCGATCGCCAACCCGACACTTTCCAACCCGCTTGAGGGGGAAGGAATCATTCTGGTGGATGAGATCGACCTGCATTTTCACCCGAAGCGCCAGCGGATGATCGTCCCGCAGCTTTTGGAGGTCTTTCCGAACTGCCAGTTCATCATCGCGACGCACTCACCGCAGATACTCGGAAATGTACACGCCGAGTCGATTTTCCTGTTGGTCGAAAACGAGGATGGGGTAATCGAACTGCGTCGTCCGGAAGAGTCCTATGGAATGACGACAAATGAAATCCTGGAGGACCTGATGGATTCGCCGTCACGTGAGCCGGGCGAGGAAGAAAAACTCCTTCATCTGTTTGAACTGATCGAACGGCGGAAACTGGCCGAGGCAAAAGCACTGATCGAGGAGATCCGGAACTACAGGAAATCGGAGCCGAAACTACTGGCAGCAGACGCGAGAATTCAATGTCTGGAAACCAGAATGAAGGAGAAAAAACCGGAAAAGAAATGAATTACAGGGGCGATGCCGGGAGTCTCGTCCCAGTATTCGCTCCCTCCTCTTAAATCGATTGTGACGAATTTTCAGAATATTCCTCAATTACGGTCTGTAAAATGCCGAAAATTTAAAAGTCTTTAGAGTCTCTATGTACAGATATTTTAAAGACAGAAATTTGTACAGTGTGTCCTAATGGAGGCTTAGGCTTTCAGAGTACCATGGATCGAGGTTTTTTATGATTCGTCATTTGCCGATTTTGCTGTTGGCGGCTGCGCTTTTCGCCGTTTTTGTGAACGACGCTTCTGCGCGCCAGCCTCGCGGAATAGGAATGTTTGGACCGACGGGACCGGGAACGACCTATAATAACTATACGCCAGCGTATGGTGAGCACTGGGGGAAGAATTACAACACCCAGGACTGGAATCGTTTCTACCACTATCCCTACATTTACTACCCGCAGAATTACTATCCGGCCACGTATTACCGCAGTGCGGATAATATGTACTACCGATATCCGCCGGAAATGCGTATTCCGATTTACGACAAGAAGAACTACAATTTCTACCCGGAACCGCATCCATATCACGATGGATTCCACTACACGGTCGATATTTTCTGAGAAATCAGAAACGCAAGGAGCCAGACGTTAAGCGCGTCTGGCTCTTTTTTTTAGAAAACATTTCACCCCCCCTTGATTCCCAGCCGGGATGACGTATAATAGTAATTTAGAGATTTATTTCATTGGAGACGGCCATGTTTGATCCGTTAAATTTCCGGAAGTTCTCGCATACACAAAAAGCGTGTACGTGGGCTTTTGCGGCCATTTACGGATTTTTGTCTGTCTTTGGAATGGGACTCCACATTTTAGTGCCGGAGCATCACGGTCATTGTGAATGTCATGCGGAATTTTGTGGACACGATTCTCACGATACACATGATTCCGAAACGGAACTGCTGGCACTGGAGTCGGAATTCCACGCGGAATTTTCTCATTCCGCAGATTTCTGTCCGATTTGCCAGTTTTTTCTGACGCATACTCCGCTTTCCAGCAAGGCGATCTCACTGCCGCTCTATAAGACGGTCACCCGTTTTGTTTCGTTCTTTTATCGGATCCACACTTCTGAAGTACTTTCCTCTTTTTCTGTTCGCGCGCCGCCGGTGCTCTGTGATTCATTGCTTCGTTTTGAGTAGTCTGTTTACCGTACCAGTCCACGATCTGTGTCCGTAGTCGTCGTTTGGGCTTCGGAGATATTGTGGAAATTTACCCCCACCATTCCTCCGATGGCAGAAATCTGACTACAGACCTCAGACGATAGACTCATCGAATCACTAAAGAGGAAATACTATGCAAAATTCGAATATTTCCGTGCGGTCATGGTATGTCCGTACGGCTCGGAGAGCGTTCACACTTGTGGAACTGCTCGTCGTCATCGCAATCATCGGAATGTTGGTCGGCCTTTTGCTTCCGGCCGTTCAGCAGGCGCGTGAGGCGGCCCGTAAAATGCAGTGCCAGAACAATCAAAAGCAGATCGGCCTCGCGCTTCACAATTACCAGACCGGCATGAAATATTTCCCGGCGGCGTGGATCGCCCAAGAGGGAAAGGAGATTTGTCCATTCGGTGAGCCGGGCTGGGGGTGGGGAGCACAGATACTCCCCTTCATGGATCAGCAAAACCTCCAGCAATTATGTAATCTGGAAGTTCCCGTTGACGATCCAGTCAACAAGGCGGCCCGCGAAACATTCCTTTCCATTTTCAGCTGTCCTTCCGACGCGCCGGAACTGAAAGCCTTCCGGCTCGACGAGTCCGGCGTGGAACACGACCACGATCACGACCACGAGGGTCATAGCCATTCCGCCAGTATGCACACACGGGATCACTCCCACGGCCAAGGTTCAGGCACTGAATATTTCGCCACTGCAAGCTACGCCGCCTCGATCGGGACGACCGAGCTGCACGAAGCCAGAGAAGGCGTTCAGTTCAAAGGAAATGGAGCGTTTTACCATAATAGTCAGCTCGGCCCGGCAGCTTTCAAGGATGGTCTGAGCAATACGATTTTCGTAGGGGAACGTGCGTTTGAAAAAGAACATTACACGACGTGGGTCGGTACACCGCCCGGAGGGGAGTGCTTCCCGGCACTGATCGTGGGTTCGTTCGCAGAAGGTTTCAACAATTCGGGAGAAGAACACGGATTTTCAAGTCAGCACTCCGGTGGCGCGAACTTCCTTTTCGGTGATGGTTCCGTACACTTCCTCTCGCAAGGAACTTCCCCGGAGGCGATTGGCGCGATGGCGACCCGAAACGGGCAAGAGGTAATTAATTTTGAATTCTGAATTATAAATTAAGATGGCACGTTACAAAGGGGAGCTGGAATGCACATTCCAGAAACTCCCCCAGTCTCGCTGCGCGAGCCAGCCCCCTCAATGAGGGGGCCTTTTCATTAATCCGTCTCTCCGGCCTTCTCGCCCTTGACGTACCAGCGCAGGTACGCGTCGAGAAATCCCTGAATATTCCCGTCGAGCACAGCGTGAAAGTTTCCCATGTAGTACCCGGTCCGGGCGTCCTTCACGCGCTGATCCGGATGAAGGAAGTAGTTGCGGATCTGCGAGCCAAACCCGACTTTCGCCTTTCCTTCGTAGCGGTCGGCCTGCTCCTGCTCCCGTTTTTCCTCCTCGAGTCGCGCCAGCCGGGCCCGGAGCATTTTCAGGGCCATCGCCCGGTTCTGGTGCTGGGAGCGTTCATTCTGGCACTGCACCACGATCCCGGTCGGGATGTGCGTCAGACGGATCGCGCTGGAGGTTTTATTCACGTGCTGGCCACCGGCGCCCGAGGCCCGGAAAACGTCCTCCCGAATGTCTTTGTCGAGCAGCTCGATCTCCACGGCATCCGAAACGTCCGGGTCCACATCGACCGCGGCGAAACTGGTCTGGCGCTTCCCTTCCGAGTTGAACGGCGAAATACGCACCAGGCGGTGCATTCCCGCCTCGCCTTTCAGGTAGCCGTACGCCAGCGGGCCGCGGATGGCGATGGACGCGCTGTTGATCCCCGCCTCGTCGTTTTCGAGCCGGTCGAGAATTTCGACTTTGTACCCCTGCATCTGGGCCCAGTTGATATACATGCGCAGGAGCATATCGGCCCAGTCGTTCGCATCGGTTCCGCCGTCACGGGCGTTGATCGTCAGAATGGCGTCGCACTGGTCGTTCGGGCCGCTCAGGAGCGTGAAGAGTTCCAGGTGGTCGAGGTCCTTTTCGAGCGTTTCGAGATGACCGGGGACTTCCTCGGCAAACGAGGGGTCCTCATCGGCCATTTCGACCTCGGTTTCCAGATCTTCGAGCGACGCCCAAGCGTCGTTGAGCGGTTTCAGGACCGACTTGATGGACTTCAGTTCCTCCACAAAAACCTTGGTTTTCTCGGGGACCGTCCAGAAATTCGGGTCCTGGACCTGCATCAATTCGATTTCCTTGACGCGGGCGGTTTTTTCGTCGTATTTGAGCGAGTCCTTCAAAAGACTCAGGCGTTTGCGGATCGCTTTCACGCGATCGGTAATTTCTTTTTCCATGGTGATTTCAGGTTGAAAAGTACAAATCGATTAACTCTTTCTTTTATTTTAGCAGAAATCCAGAAAAAAAACAGTGGGAGGCCACCTAAAACAATAAAATTGAAAATTTTAATAAAATATTTCAAAAACTACCATCTCCCTGCAAAGCCCCTTGACAACACATTCACCCCATGTTATAATTAACAGAAGATTTAATCAATTGATTTCAATACATCAAATTTCTTTCCCACACAGGCTTTTTATGAAAACCACAACATTTATTTGGGCGTTCGGAATTCTTTTGCTGGGATTCCTTTCATCGGAACTTTGCGCACGGTCCTGGACAATTCAGGAAAAACAGTACGACGCAGATTTTCTCCGTTATTCCGAGGAGAAAGTCGTTCTTTTGCTCCCCGAACAATTCGAGCTTCATGTACCTCTGGAACAGTTGTCAAAAGAAGATCAGGAGTTTCTCAACAAATACCATGTCAAACCGGCCGAGAAATCCTCGGATGAAGCTAGAGAGCAGGCCGAGAAATCCACGGATGAAGCTAAAGAACAGACTGAGAAATCCGATATTTTTTCATCAGTGACATACATTCTATTGATTCTTGTAGCCTTGGGTTTGTTTATGCTGTTTTGGAAAATGGCCTTTTCCAGGAAGTTTTCTCAAATCGAAACAGAAGAATCACCCAAGGATTCTGCATCGGATGAACCGAAAACCGCTCCAGCCATCCTGTACATTGGTGATGTTCTGAACGGCAAACGATTTAATTTTGACCCGGAATTATCCCAAAAAGCCAAGGAAGAATCAAAAAAGCAGGTCGATCAGTTTTTCGAATCATTCGATGAGGAATATCCCAAACTGTCCCCTTCTGTGGTTCCTTCTCAAGCCGTATTGCAAAATATTGCGGACAGACTGAATCCTGAGTTTACCAAAAATATTTGTGCCCGTGATTCTTACTGGATGGGTCAAATCTATGGTGAAGATGAGGAAATTCCATCAGACCTTGCTTCGTACGTGGATAATCTGCTCCCGCCTGTTCAGGTTCCTCAAGGGCAGAAAATCAAACTGGAAGCGTCTGCCAAGGCGGTGGGGATTTTAGCCGCTTTTGGAGCCATTATCGGTGCGTGGCTGGTTTGCTTTTTTGCCTCTACATCCGGCATGAAATCCCCTAGTGACATTTCGGTTTTGGTAGGAGCCACTCTCGGAGCCGGTTTGCTTTCCGGGCTCATCTTCTGGGCAACCGCAAATGAGGTATGGCGACAAAGACTTTTACTCCTGCTTGGAATTACAGCAGCCACGGATATTACTGTAACAATAATATCCAAATATCTTGCGTGGGGAAGATTTTTTGGCATTGGCCGCAAATTCAAATTCTCTTTGTGGAAACGTATTCTTTTATACTTGGCCACATCTGCGATACTTATGATGATGAAACGTCCAGTAGTCTTCGATCGCAGTGACTATCAGATCCAATTACAAAACCTTTACTACGAACGAATTGTGTCGAGTGTCATGCTTTTGGCCCTTTACAAACAACAGCATCAGCATCTGATTGACGAACAAAATGAATGGAAAGCGGAGATCGAAAGATATAAAGTTCTCGCAGAAGTAAACAAAGCATCCGCCAGGTCCATTGAATTCATCGTTCCACGAATTAAAAGCTTGTGGACGCTGGGCATTTCCCAAATTCCCCCGATGATGAAAGCGTTGGTTCAAGATTTCAGACTGGCAGGATTTGACCTTCCCCAGGAAGAAATGCCATGGATCTCCCAGCTTCCGCAATCATCGAAACCGGCCAAAGAAACATCCCAATCGAAAACGTTTCGGTGGTCGGATGAGAAAAAGAACGAATACGATTGCCTGGGGCTTCTGGAAGAAGGGGACGAGGTGGAAATCCTCGAAGAACCGATTATCCAGAACGGACAAGTGATTAAAAAGGGGATCGTTCAGGAAGTATATTAATCCTGGAATACAAACTTTCAACATTCAGATTGGAGAATAAAAATGAAACCCATTTTGGCGATTGATTTTGGCACGACCAATACCTATCTGTCCATTTCCAAAGAAAATGGCATGAAAGAATTAACAGTTTTCGACACTTCCTCGGAAGAAATGCACGGAATTACCAGTGCTATTCTTTACTACAATGCAGGCGAAAAAAAAGGAACCATCCAAATCGGACAGCAGGCGATCGATATGTATGCACCTTCTTCACCCGCGAAAATCGAGAAAAACGGATTGCAGCTGGCCGCAAGTTTTAAGCCGCGTCTTCACACTTCCATCAGCGCACAGAAGGACGCTGAGAATTTTTTGAAAGAACTGTACCGAAACCTTAAAAGCTCCAAAAAATTACCGCACGATCCTTCCGATATGGATGTAATTTTTGGAATTCCCTGTGAAGCGGACCGCAATTATCAAGACAAGCTGAAGATGATTGCGAAAAATGCAGGTTTTGGCAACATTCGCCTTTTACATGAACCTTTTGGCGGTCTTTGGTATGATTTGGATCTCATGGGCTGTTCCCAGGAAGATTTTTTGAAAAAACGTGTTCTGGTTGTTGATTTCGGAGGCGGAACCTGCGATTTCACACTTCTTCAGGATGGAAAAATTCTGCGTTCCTGGGGAGATATGCATTTGGGTGGATGTCTGTTTGACGACCTGTTTTACCAGTGGCTGTTCGATTTAACAAACCATGATTCACGCCTTATCAATAGGGACTATTTCTGGCTGTTTATTCAAAGCCGCAAATTGAAAGAAAGATTTTCAAGATGGATGAAAAATAACAAATCTGCTACATTTGAAGAATACGCTTTAGATACTTATGAAATCGAACTCACCTGGAACGAATTTGAGCGACGTGTACAAAACTATGTGCCTTCTTCTGCTTTTCTGAAGTATTATAATAATTCAGAAGGCAGCATGCAGCAGCATTTTAAAAAGAATCTTCTGCAATGGTTCCAGAATTCTTTGATGGAAGGATTTGAAAAAGACTATCCGCTTTCTTCCGTGGACCTCGTTATTTTGGCGGGGGGAAGTTCGCTCTGGTATTTTGTCACGGATTTTTGCCGACAGAAGTTTGGAGAATCCAAGATTCGGTGTTGTTCGAATGTCTTCGCGGCGATTTCCGTGGGTTTGGGACACTACGTTATGCTCAAAAACGAAGCTGAAATTCGAGTGGAAGAAATTCTTGCCCAAAAAGATGGTTTCATAAAGGATTTTCTGGAAAAAGTCCAGCAGTGCCTGATTCCCGGCGAAGGCCTGTTCAGGTGGAAACAGAACGAGATCATCAAACGGTTCGGCACGGATTTGTTCCAGAATGTGATTGAGCCTGAACTTAAAAAATTCCAGCAAAACGGTGGAAGCATTCAGGAACTCGAAAATCGGATCGTTGAAAATGTGAATACTCGGAAAACCTTGCTTCAAAAATACATTCACGACCTTTTCGTTCAAAAAAGCGGAGAGATTAACCAACTGCTTCAGAATGAATTGTCAAGATTGTTCAATATTCCAGCAGCAAAACTGAACATCGCTTCGGATTCAATCCAGCTTGAGAATTTTTATAAATCAGATGAAAATTTTGAAACCGACCTTGAAGATGTTTTTGGAATAATAACTGCTGGTATCATTTCGACGATTCTGATTGCCATCATCATTGCTTCTCCCACGATTGGAGGCCTACCGGCCTGGCTTATCGCTGTTTTAATTGCTTTGTGCGGTGGAAAGCTTACTGCCAAAGCTCTCAAACCGGTAAAATGGTCACCTGGGTGGGCTAGCTGGTTGATGAATAACGAAAAAGTCCAGCATTTGTGTGATGACAAGTTTCTCCCCAAATTTCAGGAACAATTCGAAAAACTGTTTGCGGATATGGTCAAGAAAAAACAAAAGGAGATTGAAGACGAGATAACCAGAATCATCGACGAAGAAATCGAGAAGTACATAACAATCATCGGAATGGAACCAAAAGGCTAGAAATTCCAGAATCCATACTTTCTATCAGCTGAGCGGGGCCAGACAACGGCCCCGCAGCCATTTCTCTTTCAAAACTTTGATTCTTTAAGAAGTTTACCTCTGCCGCGAGAACAGGATGAACGCCATGGAAAACGCCCCGAGCGCGATCGAGATGAGGAAGAAAAACACATGCGAGATTTCCCAGAACGTGACGTTTTCGAGGAAGATTCGCGGCAGCGCCTCGATCCCGTGCCGCAGCGGGTTGATCAGCATCGCCTTTTGAAACCCCTCCGGCATCGACTCGAGCGGCGTGCCCATGCCCGAGAGCATCGAGAAGGGGACGATGACGAGGAAAAGGCTCAGGAACGACTGCTGCAGTGTCCGCGTCAGACTGGAAACCAGAAGCCCGATCGAAATGGAGGCCGAAAGAAACGTGACGAGCAGACCCGCCAGCAGAAGCCACGACCCATTGAACGGGATCCGGAACCAAAGCAGTATCCCAAGCAGGCAAATAAGGACGGGGAACGAGGAGACCAGTAGCGTCGTGCCCCCCTTGGCAAAAAGGATCTCCCACGTCGCGTACGGCGTCATACGCAGCTGGTCGAACGTGCCGTATTCCCGTTCCCGCGCGATCGACATGGAACTGATCATCAAGACGTCGATCAGTGCAATCATCACCAGAAGTGAGGGGACCATGAAGTACTTCATGTCGAAATTCGGGTTGAACCACGCGCGGGTTTCGACCCGGAAAGCGTTTTCGGTCTTTTTTCCAGTCTCGACCCGTCGCACGGAGAAATCACGCAGGATCGTCGAGGCGTAGTTCATGGCCATGCCTGCACTGCTGGCGTTTCGACCGTCCACAATGACCTGAACGCACGGTTTTGAGTGCCCGGCCAGCGCCTGAGCAAAGTCGGCGGGAATGACCACCGCCAGCCGGATCTCTCGATTCGCAATTTTGGAACGCATTTCTGTTTCCGAAGCCAGATCGGGATGACGGATGAACGTCGGCGAGCCGTCAAACGCCGCTTTCACCTCGCGGGACTCGGCCGTTTGCGAGTAGTCCAAAACAGCAAAGTCCACGTTTTTCAGGTCCAGTGTCACCGCATACCCAAGAAGCATGAGTTGCATGAACGGCGGAACGATGAGCGATGCCCGCCCTTTCGGCTCTTGAAGAAGCTGAAGGAGTTCCTTATGGAAAAGCGAGATGAGGCGGAGGAGGATCTTCATGGCTGGAAACATATTCGGTCTAAAGTCTTTTCGGGTTTTTGAGCACGGCCAGCGTCAAAAGCAGAACCGCGATCCCACTCAGAACGCTCAGGTTCCAGAACACGCTCCGCCAGACGTCGCCAACCAGAAGCGAGGTCTGGAGGAAATCGACGTAGTACCGCGCCGGAACAAAATTCGTGACCCACTGCAAAAACACGGGCATGCTTTTGATCTCAAACAGAAAACCCGACAAAATGTACGCGGGGAGGAACGTTGCGATGACCGTCACAGTCACGGCAAGGAACTGGTTCTTCGTCAGACTGGAAATCAGAAGCCCGAGGCAAAGCGCGACGATCAGGTAAAGGCTCGAGCCGAAAATCAGGATAGCGATGTTTCCGCGCGTCGGGAGGCCGAAAAGGTAGTGCCCCAGAACGAGCGCAATCGTCAGACCGACCATTCCAAGGCCGAAATTCGTGATCATTTTCGCGAGCAGGATCTCGATCGAGCGCATCGGCGTCACGAACATGCTTTCGAGGTTTCCCAGCTCGTACTCGCGGGCCATCACCATGGAGGTCAAAAGCGCGCCGATGATGGTCAGAATGATCACGATCATCCCCGGCACGATGTTGAACGCGCTGCGGTTTTCCTCGTTGAACCACTGCCGCGTCTGGATCTCCAGAGCGTTCGGGTCGGCTTGGGTCCCCATGCAGCCGGAAAGGACTGTCAGTATATAGCCGCGTTTCAGGAACGCCGGGCTTGGGTTGGATGCGTTCACGACGATCTGGACCACTGCGTCGCCCGATTGAAGTTTTCGCGTAAAATCCTGCGGCAAATAGAGGCTCGTATCGGCCTGATGTGTCCTCATAAGAGCCTCCGCTTCCGCCGTGGTACGAACGATCTGCGAGTCGAAAAAACCGTTGGACTGGAACCTCGCACAGATCTGACTCGCCATCTCCGACGGCTCCGGCACGACGATGACCATGCGAATGTTCCGCACGTCGGTCGAGACTCCAAACCCGCAGATCAACAGCAAAACCACAGGCAAAAGGATCCCCAGCGCAATGCTCAGCGGGTCGCGGATGAGCTGCTTGAATTCTTTTTGGGTCAGGATGAAAATTCTGCGAAAACTCATAATTAATGCGGAATGCGGAATTATGGGGACGACGCTTCCAGCGTCGTCTTTCGGAGTGCGGTGATACAGTCGCGCAAGCGACATTCACCGCTTTCTTTTACGGTAATTCTGCCTCGATGAGGTATTTGCCGCTACACTGTGCTGGACGTTCACCACGTGAAAAACCTTTCTGGTTGCTGCGCTTTTCAGTCACTAAGTGAAAGCGGCAAATGAAGCCTTCGGCTTCTGTATTGCCGCACTCCGAAAAAAGGCTCATTCCTTCGTCACCAAATTCACAAAAGCGTCCTCCAGCGTCGGGGCGTCGCCGCCCTGATGTTTGATTTCTTCCACAGTCCCGACCGCGATGGAAAGGCCGTCGCGCATGATGACGAGCCGGTCGCAATACTGCGCCTCGTCCATGAAGTGGGTCGTGATGATGACCGCCACACCCGAATCGGCCAGGTCGAGGATCCGTTTCCAGAATTCACGCCGGGAAATCGGGTCGGTCCCGGAGGTTGCTTCGTCGAGGAAGACGATCGACGGATCGTGAAGCAGCGCACACGCCATCGCGAGCCGGCGCTTGAACCCCATCGCCAGACTGGCAGCGAGCATTTTGACGTATGGCTCGAGCTGAAACGCTTTGAGCGCCCAATCGATCCGTTCCCGCAAAAGTTTCCTCGGCACGCCGTACGCACCGCCAAAAAACTCCATATTCTGCCGAACGGTCAGTTCTCCGTAAAGGGCGAATTTTTGCGCAACGTAACCCGTCTGTGAGCGCATTTTCTCAACGTTCTCCGCCAGTGGCTCACCGTCGAGCAGGATCTCGCCGCCATTTGCCTGGTCCAGCGCGCAGAGCATTCGGAACGTGGTGGTTTTGCCTGCCCCGTTCGCTCCGAGCAGGCCGAAAATCTCCCCGGCGTGGATCTGAAACGTCAGGTCGTTCACCGCCGTGAAGTCTCCGAAACGCTTCACCAGATGACGAACCTCCAGCCGAACCGGCGCATCGGGTTTCACCGGGTTTTGACGTTTTAGCGGCTCCGGGACCGTCCCGCAGATGAGCGCCTGAAACGCCTCCTCGAACGTCGGGTGAGGCACGAAACGCTCCGCCTCCTTGCGGATCTCGTCGGGCGTGCCTTGCGTCAGGAGCCGGCCCTCAAAAAGGATCATCGTCCAATCGCAGTAATCCGCCTCATCGAGGTACGCTGTGCTGGCCAGGACGGTCATTCCTTCCTCCCGAACGAACTGGCGCAGAATTTGCCACAGCTCGCGCCGGGCCAGCACGTCCACGCCGACCGTCGGCTCGTCGAGAAGCATCAGTTTGGGCCGGGAAATCAGCGCGCAAATAAGAGCCAGTTTCTGCTTCATCCCGCCGGAAAGTTTCCCTGCCATGCGTTTTGTGAACGGGGCCAAAAGAGTAATTTCGAGGAGCTTTTTCACCCGTTCTTCAAGATCCGACCGGGAAATCCCGTGCAGCCTGGCATAAAGGGTGATGTTTTCCATGACCGTCAGGTTTTCGTAAAGCCCGAACTTTTGCGGAACATACCCGACCTGACTCTGGATCTTCGAGGCATTCCGCACGGAATCCAATCCCAAAACCGTTACTTTTCCCGCATCCGGCTTCCAGAGTCCGCACAAATGGCGCATGAGCGTGGTTTTTCCCGCGCCGTCCGGCCCGAGCAGACCGATGATCTGCCCCTCATCGGCCTGAAATGAAACATCTTCCAGAGCCGTTAGGGGGCCAAAACGCTTGGTAAGATTTTCGCAGCTGATGATCGGCATGTCACTGAGCCCCAATCCTGACCGTGACGGGCATTCCGAGCTTCAGCACGTCCTCAGGGTCGTCCGTAAAGACCCGCACCTCGTAAACAAGTGACGTGCGCAAGTCCTTGGTTTCGACGTTTTTCGGGGTAAACTCGGCCGACGGCGAGATGAAACCGACCCAGCCATCGCATTCCGTTTTAAGCCCGTCCACCTGAATTTTAGCCTTCTGGCCCATTTTCACACGTGGGAGAAGCGGCTCCTCGACGTACACACGGACCCACTTGGGAGAAACCACCGCCAGAGTAAAGGCTGGAAGCTGCGGCGAGGCCATTTCACCGGGATCCAGCAGTCGGCTGCGGATGATCCCATCACACGGCGCGAAAAGCTCGCAGTCGGCCAGCGTCTGCTTCCGGATCGCCAAAACGGCCTCGGCCTGCGCAAGCGACGCACGGCTCTGTTCGATCTGGGCCTCCGCCTGACTTTTCTGGGTTTTCACCTGATCGAGAGAGGCCAGCGCCTGCAAGTATTGGGCCTTGGCCGCGGCCTTTTCTTCTTCCCGCGTCCCGTTCTGTAACTTTTCCAGATTGGCTTGGGCCAGTTTCTCCTGCGCAACGAGTTTTTTCCACGACGCCTCCGCGTTTTCCGTCTCCTGCTCGGAAACGGCACTGGAACCGGCCAGTTTTTTGTTTCGCTCGTAGTAGTTTTTCGCTGCGGGGATCTGCACGCTGAACATTTCGAGCGTGGCCTCCGCGATCGCAACGTCCTCTTTTCGTGACCCGTTTTCAGCTTTTTCCCACTCGGCCTTTGCAGCCTGCGCCGCCGCCTCAGCGACCGGAATGGCTTTTTCAGCGATTTCCAGAGCGACCTGAGCGGCCGTAACCGAAGCGGATGCCGCATCCACCTGAGCCTGCGCCTCCGCGATCTGCTGCTCCACGCGAATCGTTTCAAGTTTCCCGAGCGGATCACCCTTTTTGACGTGCGCCCCCTCCTCAACGTTCAGTTCCGCAATACGCTCGGATATCTGAAACACGAGATTTATCTGCCGATTATCGACGTTTCCGTTCAGTTCCAGCGGCTGATCTGGCCCGCCCTTTTCAGAAGTACAACCTACACAGAGAAAAAACGACACCAAAAGCGCAATGGTTATATTTCTGAAATTCATTTTCGACTCAATATACGTTAAAAGAATCATGTAAATTACAGGAAAATCCATGGAAATGCCCGATTTCGAGCACATCTGTTCATCCCCCGGGGTTCTGAGGAATGCTGATTCCATAACTATTTCAAAAAGTTTCCAATGTTTAAAATAATAATTTATTTTATCACACACGTTTATTCGTGCAAGGGGCCATTAAGCTTTCTCTTCCCAAAAAGTCAATTTTTTTATTAATTTGATGTAATATTTATAGAAAATTAAGATTTGTAAGAAGATACTCTTGACAAAAAACACACATCGTGTAAAATGAAGGGACTTGAGGGAGCAAAATTTATGAGCACAGAAAATCCATTTCTCAAAAGCGCTTTCAGATCCTGGTTCACCTTTGGAGGTCACGTCCTTCTTTCCGTCGCGATTCTTGGTATGTCTGTTTTTGTGGCCGTTGCCATTGGAACTGGCCGCAGTCCGGAACGGTCGAAACCTATTGAAGAAATCATCCCTTCCGTCAAAACGGAAATCGCCCGGCGCGAGACGAACGGGATCACGTTCCAGGTGGACGGCGTAGTGATTCCGTTCCGGGAGGTAGCCATCGCGTCCGAAGTTTCGGGAAACATCAAATTCCTGTCGCCGCACTGCCGAACGGGGCGTTACGTCCAAAAAGGCGAAATTCTGGCGCAAATCGATTCGCAGGATTACGAGCACGCTCTTTCTGAAGCCCAGCAAAGTCTGATCCAGGCCGATCGTGCCATCGAAGAATGGAAGGTTTCGGTCCAGAACATCGCGGACCGGGTGGAAGTCGCTGTCGCCCAGTTCAACACGCAGAAAAATGAGCTGGAACGCTGCAGGAAACTCAACGAAAAAGGCGCGGTCTCCCAGACCGAACTGGAAACGGCCGAGCTGAACCATTTAAACAAAAAGGAAACGCTCGTGACCCTTCAGAACGAGCAGCGGACACTGGCCGCTCAGGAGGAACGGCTTAAATCCGCCCGGGAAACGGCTCGCGTGGCCGTCGAGAAAGCCGAACTGAATCTGCGCCGGTGCACGATCTCCTCGCCGCTGACCGGGCTGGTCGTGACGCTGAACGTCGAGCAGGACAAATTCGTGCAGCGCGGCGAAACGCTCGTTTCGATCCACGACACTTCACGGCTGGAGGTCCAGTGCAGCCTCTACATGAAGCAGGTGGAATGGCTCTGGAGCGAGAATCCCGGCCCGGAAACTTCTGGCTCTCCGAAAGATTCCAAGGTCCCGGCC
>JAFTCU010000031.1 GCA_017454585.1 Thermoguttaceae bacterium
GTTGAACTCGATCACCTGGCACTGCCCGCCATGGAAAATGCCGCAGCGGGGCACGTCGTGGATCCGGCAGTGCGCGATGCGGTTCCCGACGCCGTACACGATCACGCCGATTCCGTGGCGGTAAAGCTGGCCGACGTGATGAATGTAGCAGTTCACGGCCGCATTTTCGCCCATGGTGAACGTTTTCGTGTCGCCGCCGTTCAACTCGACGCCATGGCCGCCGGAGTTCCAGATGTCGCAGCCGTCCACGGAATTGTGACGCCCACCCTGGATCTGGACCGGCGCGCCGTGGAAGAACACCATGTCGTGAAGGAACGACTTCTCGACGCGGCAGTTCTCGCAGTTGGCGAAACGGACCCCGAACGTTTCGGAGCCGCAAAGGTCCAGGCCGGTGAGCAAAACGTTCCGGCTTTGATCGAAGGCGAAGATCCCGTCCGCGGAGGAAATCGTCACGACCTTTTCGGGTTTCCGCCCGTCCGGAGGGATGAAGTAAAGCTTCTTCGCGTCCACGTCCTGGTACCACTCGCCTGGCGCGTCAAGGTCCTCACTCAGGCCCATCGTGTGGTAGCGGTCAAACGGCCGGGCCGCGTAGCCCATTGGTTTCGTGAGCGTCAGCGTGTGTTCCTGCGGGTCGGATTCCTTGATCTCGAACGCGACATTCCACCAATTGTAACGCGGGAAAAGGCAGACCATTCCCTCGGACGGTTTCTCCCAGTTTCGGAAGTCTTTCTCTTTGACCTTGACCAGGTCACAGCGTTCGCCCGGAATGTCGGTGTACATCGGGAAAATCTCGCCGTCCACGTACGCCCAACCGCCGGAAAACGGGTACCGCGCGTCAAAATTCGGGTAGCGGCACCAGATCTGGCGCTGGCCGTCGAAGAAAAGCTGGCGGAAGCGCTTCTCCACGCCGACCTCGGCCAGATCCGCCTCATAAACGTTTTCCAGGCCGCGGAAGTTGGACTTTTTCCAGTTTTTGATTTGGGTCCCGCCGAAGAAACGGACCTTCTCGCCGTTCCAGTTCGTGATTTTCAGGTTTTTGTCGTCTTTGGTGAAGTGGATCGGCTCGGTGACGTAGTAATCGCCGCCTTGAATGAAAATCGTGACGACTTCGTCCTCGCCGCGGGTCACGTTTCGGGCCGCGTCACGGGCTTTCTGGACCGTCGCAAACGGCGCCTGGGCCGTTCCGGCATTTTCATCGGAACCGGCGGGGGCGACGTGGAACTCCGCCGCGAAAATCTGCCCGGCGAGAAACATCACAGCAAGAAAAAATGGAAGGGTGGAGGAAGTGCGCATGATCGACCTTTCGTTTAAGACCAGAGGATTTTTGATTCTTCTTTAATTATACGGCCCTCCCGTTTCTTTGTCAACCGGGGGAGGGGGGGCTTGAAATTTTGCCGCTTTGTGATAAAATAATTTAGTTTTGTGCGTGGGTTTTGGCCCATTTCCTTATTCTAACAGAAAAAGAGGTTTGCAGTGGCAGCGACTTGTGTAGTTGGGCTCCAGTGGGGCGACGAAGCGAAAGGGAAAATCGTTGACTTTTTGACGGAGAAAAACGACATCGTCGTCCGTTA
>JAFTCU010000032.1 GCA_017454585.1 Thermoguttaceae bacterium
CATCACTTCAACGGGCAATTCCACGATCAAATCCCGAGTCCACATCAACAGCGGGGCCAAAGCGACGATCAACGTCGTATCGGACACGCTGACCATTTCAGGCACGGTCAAGAGCGATGGCGGCTTCACCAAAACCGGCGCAGGCACGCTGACGCTTTCCGGCGCGAACACCTACACCGGCGTCACGACCGTTTCCGCCGGCGCGTTGAATATTACAGGCCCGGTGTTCGCTTCTCGTCTGGTCGTCAACAGCGGCGCCTCGACGACGATCGACGCGGGAGAAGACGGCGTCCTGAACATGCCCGCCGACGGGTACAATAACTCGGTCATGATCGGGAACGGGTCCAGCGGAAGTCTTACGCTGAACTCCGGAAACGTGACGATCCGCAACGCGAGCAACAACACCGGCAGCATCCAGCTGGGGACCAACTCCGACACGACAGTCGGAGTGCTGACCATCAACGGAGGCACGATGCAGGTCGATGGCCGAATTCTTATCGCGGCGAATAAATCCGGCGCCCAAGGCACGCTCACGATGAACGGCGGGCAGCTCACGCTTGGCGTTCCCGGCGCATACACCGAAAGCGGCGACCCCGCCTGCGGTAACCTCTGGTTCGGCTACGGCACCAGCACGGTCAACCTCAACGGCGGAACGATCTCCCTGTTCGGCGTGAAGAATAACGGCCCGAAAGACGGCAGTACGTTCAACTTCAACGGCGGCACGCTTCAGGCCGTCGCCGATAATGACGCGTCGTTTCTCACGCCGATGGGCTCGATGAAGTTCTACGTCAAACAGGGCGGCGCCGTCTTCGATACGAACGGCCATAATGTCACGGTCTCCGCCAAACTGGAACAGGGAACGGGCGAAGGCGATGCCGAGGGCGGACTCACGAAAAAGGGTGAGGGGACGCTGACCCTGACGCAGGGCCCGACCTACACCGGCCCGACGACGGTCGAAGCGGGAACGCTCGCTTTACCGACGGGCGGAACGCTGAATAATCTTTCCGGCGGAAGCGCGGATACTGCAGCGAATATCGATGCGACCGGCAAGGATTTGACGCTCAATAATGACGGGACCACCGAATTCAAAGGGGCGATCACTGCCGCGGCGATCGAGAAGACCGGCGACGGTACGCTGCGTCTGAACACGGGCGAGACCGGGGCGATCAACGCGTCCAGCGTGACAGTCTCCGCCGGGCGGCTCGACCTGCAGGGGAACACGTCGTGCGGCGTCACGGTCAACCCGGGCAAGGTTTTCTCGCCGGGCGATACGATCGGCACGGCTACGGTCGGCGGCGAGTTCAAACTCGATTCCGGCGCGACGCTTCTGCTGGAGCAGGATGCGACCGGGATGGACCTCCTGCGGGCCAGCTCCTTTAGCGTCGATTCGGGGACCATCGATCTGAACATGGGCGACATTCTTCCGGGCATTACGTACCCGATCATTCAGAACACGTCGGGCGATTTCGGCCAGGATTACGGCGCCGATTTCTGGACCTCTTTGCTGATCCCCTCAGACGCAGCTTACTGGAATTTGTCCGTTTTGGGCGACACGGTTTTCGCGGCCATCAACGCCAATGCCGTGCCGGAACCGTCGGCGTGGATTCTTCTCCTGCTCGGCACGTTCGGCCTGATGTACTGGCGGAAGAAGTGAATTTGGAGTGCGGTGATGCAGTCGCGTAAGCGACATTCACCGCTTTCCCTTGCGGCAATACGGCCTCGAAGAGGCCTTTGCCGCTGAAGTACGCTGGACTTTTCCCACGCGAAAACTCTTTTTCGCCACATTCTTTTTAGGTCGCTAAGTGAAAGCGGCAAAGGAAGCCTTCGGCTTCTGTATTGCCGCACTCCACATGACGGCGCTTTCAGCGTCGCCTTTTTAGTGCCCCTTCTTGACATTCGGTCTGGCCCATAGTATAATACAAAAAATGAAGCCACCCAATCGCGGGAGAGCTGTTTTCGTAAGGGTTTTGAGTCGATTGAATCATCAGAAAGGATTTCAAATGCGCACGATTCGTTCCATTATTCCCCTGATCTCTCTTTTTTCCCTCCTTTTTGTTTTTTGGGCCGGGACGGTTCTGGCGGAAAAGCCGCAGATCGACTGCTCCAAAATCCGCGGGGTCTGCTACGGGCCCGGGGCGCCAGAGGAGCAGGTCCGGCGGGAGCTTTCCTACGGCCAGCGCGTCGGGCTGAACGCCACCCGATTCTGGCTCAGTCAAAGAGCGTGGGAGGCCCGGGGTGACGAGTACATCAAGCAGGTCGTGGACTTCATCCGCATTTGCGATTCCTGCGGCTACAAGTGTATGCCGATCCTTTTCAACGGGAACATGCTCAAGCCGGAGACGATCAAACCGGAGGCCTACGAAAAGGCGGACGCGTATGCCACGGCGTTCGTCACGGCGCTGAAATCGGAGCCGGGCCTTTTGATGATCGACGTGATGAACGAGCCGCTCTGCTCGCCGTGGATCCATCAGTCTTCCGGCGAGGAACGCAAAGGGCGCGAGCAGGAGATTTGGGCGTTTCTCCGCCGCGAGACGGAACTGGTCAGGCGTCTGGCCCCCGACACACTCGTGACGATCGGCTACACAACGGCCTGGGAGATCGAGGAATCCACCGCCTCTTTGTGCGACGTCATTTCTTTCCACGACTACAACGATACGCGCGAAAAGATCCGGGCGAACTTCGAGCGGGCGAAGAAATGGGGCGAGGATCTCGGGAAACCCGTCATTAATACGGAGACCGGCTGCCTCGCCCGGGCCAATCCGTACGAACTGGTCCTTCAGTTCTGCAACGAGTACCAGATGGGCTGGTATTTGTTCGAGTTGATGATCCACGGCCGCTGCAGCGACGAGCACGGGATCTTCTACTCCGACGGAACGATCCGGGACGCCGGCACCATCGCGGCCATGTTCGGGTGCTACCGGAACCGTGGAGAGTCGATCATCCCGCCCAACCCGAACCGGGAGAAAAAGGCGGAGCGCGCGATCCAGCTCATTCGCGAGGCGCTGACGGAGTACCGGTCGGTGGACTTTTTCGAATACCGCCGCAGTGACAAAAAGAAGCTTCTGGACGCGTGCGAAGTGGCCGCCAATCTGCTGGAAGCGTGCGAGATGGTGCCGATGAGCGACCTGCCGACGGCCAAAATCGAAAAATTCCGCAACGACCCGAACGCGGACATCGTCGAGATCCGCAAATTCGCGTTTGAACTGGCCGAGCAGCTCAAGAAACTCTGCCAGATTTTGTAAAGATTTTCAATTCCCCACCCCCATAAACCAGGATACTCACGACCATGAAAAAAACTTCCCCTACCGTTTTCGCCTTCCTTTTGGCGTTTCTTTCGTTCCTGCTTCCTGCTTTCCTTCAGGCGGCAGAGTGCCCGATCTTCCCGACTCCACGTGCGGCGGAAGACCTCGGCCAGACGTTCCGCGTGGACCCTGCAAAAGTCGAGATCACGCTTTCCGACCCGGCCTCGCCCCAGCTTCAGTACGCGGCTGCGATGATCCGGCAGACCCTGAAAAACCGCTTTGGGCAGAAACCCGGCACGGAAAAAGCGGAAGCCGGAGTGAAAATCTCACTGGGAGTCGCCGCACTGAAAGACGTTCCGGAAGGCACGACGAACGCGTTCCAGATCTCGTGGAACCTTTCTGAGTCTGGCTCCCCCACGGTTTCCATCAGCGGGAACGACCTGAACGGCGTGATTTACGGCGCGTACGCTTTGCTCGACCTTTTCCGCTGGAACGAGGAAAACCAGAGCGTCGAGCTGGCGGCCTTCCAGGTCACGGACTGGCCGTCGATCGCGCGCCGTGGCAGGCCGCACTTTGTGCTGCGCCAGCACCTGGTTCCGGGGGCGCTGGACGCTTTCGCCCGCGGGAGGATCAACTACGCCGACCTGCGCGACAATCCGAAGCATCCCGAAACGCCGACCTACCCGCTTTATGCCGCCCCGATGGGGTTCATGCCGGGGCAGGAGATCGACCGCGAGGCCGTTTCGCGCGTCATTGAGGAAATGCACCGCCGCGGAATGTTCATCTATGCCGTGGTCGCAGCCGCGACGACCAAAAAAGCCGGCGGGATCATCACCGGTTTCGATAAACTGGACGAAAACAGTTTTTACGCCGACGTGAACCAGGCGTTTGAGGAGCTTTTGGCTCTCGGTGCAGACGGAATGTGGCTTTCCTTCGACGACATCGGGGTCGGGACCAACCCGAAACTTTCGATCCAGAATTTCCTTGAACTTGCGAAGAAGCACGGCCTTTCCGGCGAGCAGCTCGCCTTTACGCCCGCCGTGGGAGCATACAATAAAGTGGACCACCCGCAAAACCACGAGCTGAGCAAGATCCCGGGCTTTGACTCGATCCAGTGGTACTTCACGACGCTGCCGTGCGAGGCCGATACAGAACTCTGCGCGAAGATGGGGCTGAAACTCAAGCCCGCCTGGTGGCACAATCTGATCTATTTGCGCGCGGGGTTCCAGAATAACGGGAACATCGCGGTTTCCCTGCGCCCCGGCCGGGTCGAGTGTGCCGGTTGGGACCCGAAAACGCCGCTCCCCGCGTATATCGAACTTCATCAGCTTTCCGCCGGCTGGCACACTCCGCAGTACGAAAAAATCCGCGATTTTCCGAACTTCACGCAGAACGTCATGCTTTTTTGCGTCGGCGGCGGGTTCCCGGAGGAGTACCTCGACACGCTGTTCGGCTTCTGGGCGTGGAATCCCGAATCCTTCGATCAGGCCCGCTGCGAACGCGCGATCTACGGCTGGATCTACGGCCCGGAAATGGCGCAGACCGCCAAAGAATTTGACGCGAAACTCGTAGAACTGAAGAAACTGTTCGTTCTGCCGTCGCGTGGCTTCAAACAGGGAAAAGACTTCCCGCCACGCCTGACCGCTCTGGAAAACCGGGAAAAAGCCCTCGCGCTGCTCGACGAGCTGGACGCCCTTTGCGCCAAACTGAACGCGGAGGCGCCGAAGTCCTCGGCCCTGAATCGTGACCGGCTGGAGATCGTTTACCTGGAGCCGATGCGCAAGACGCTTGAAATCGCGAGATTCTGCGCCACGGCCGACTTCCCCGAGTACGGCCCCGAGTACAAATCGAACGCGCAGGCCATCTACGACCGGCTCAACCCCGAGCTGAAAGCGATGGACGCGTGGCTGAAACTTTGGAAGTAGATTCGGAGGGTCCCCATTTAAAGCCTCCCCTGAAAGGGGAGGTGGCGCGCAGAGCCGGAGGGGTTTAGAAACCGGGGAAAGTCCGTCCTTTGGTCGGACCCCCCCAGCCTCGCTTCGCTCGGCAGCCCCCTTTCAGGGGGGCCTTTTTAATTGAAAAAATCCGCCTCGATCCGCCCAATCGGCTTAATCCGCGGGGCCTTTTTCGGCCTGCGATTCCTTGCGGGTTTGGTGTTTAGCGTGAGATTTTAATTCGTGTTCGGCTAACGCTGAACTTGACCGGCGAGGACGCCGGCCCTCAGTATTTCTATTTCGCCTTAAACGGGATCTCGTGCCTTTTCGCGAATCTTTCCGCCTCGGACCCTTCCGGGGCACAGATCGTCAGGTTTGGGCAATCTTCGAACGCCATCTCTCCAATTTCCGTCACGCTTTCGGGGATCACGAGGGACGTTAAAGAGCCGCAGCCATCGAACGCATTTTCTCCAATCACTTCTACGCCTTCGGGGATCTGGTACTCTTTCGCGGAACTGAGGTACGCAACCAGTTTTTTGCCGTCTTTCGTCAGCAGGGCGGGACCCTCGGTCTTGAAATTAGGGTGGGCGGAAGAAATATTCCATTTTTTCATGGCCGGACAGAGGGCAAATGCCCCGCCTCCGATTTTCTTTACGCTGTCCGGAATGACCACCTCGGTCAAGGAGCCGCATTCCTTGAACGCAAATTCTCCGATCACCGTTACACCTTCAGGAATTTCGACGGACTGTAGGGAGTCGCATTCCGTGAACGCATTCTTTTTAATGACCTTGACCTTTTGGGGAATGGTAATGGATTTTAAGGCTTTGCAGCCCCAAAAAGCCTGCTCTCCAATTTTCGTCACGCCTTCGGGGATCGTGATGGACGTTAAAGAATCACAGCCCTCGAAAGTTCCGTACCCAATTACTGTCACCCCTTTGGGGATCACGAAGGACTTTATGGAACTGCAGCCAGCGAACGCCATCCCTCCAATCTTCGTCACGCTTTCGGGGATCTTGACCGATGTTAAAGATTTACAGCCCAAAAACGCACTCCCTCCGATTATTTTCACGCCTTCGGGGATCTCGAGGGACGTTAAGGACTTGCAGCCTTCAAAAGCGCTTCTTCCAATCACCTTCACCCCTTTGGGAATGACGACCGAGGTCAAGGATTTGCACCACATGAAGGCTTCGTCTTCGATCTTAGTCACGCTTTGGGGAATGACGACCGATTTCAGGGACTCGCAGCCCCAGAACGTGCCCCGTCCGATCGTCTTCACGCCTTCAGGAATGACGACGGATTCCAGGGTTTTGCAGCTCATGAAAAAATAGTCAGGGATTTCTGTTGCGCCGTCGGGGAACACGACGTTGATTTCGACGCCGAGGAAGTCGATGATCTTCGTCCCTTCCCACACAAAGTCACCCCGTCTGACCGGGTCTGAGATGGAGATTGACGGGATCAGGAGGAACGAAACACTGAGCAGGGGAATGAAAAAACGAAACATTGGAAGGGCCTTTCGATTTTTGGGAAGGGGCCAAACCCCATTTAAAGCCTCCCCTGAAAGGGGAGGTGGCGCGCAGCGCCGGAGGGGTTTAGAAACCGGGGAAAGTCCGTCCTTGGGTCGGAACCCCCCCAGCCTTGCTTCGCTCGGCAGCCCCCCTTTCAGGAAGGCCTTTTAACGCGCAGAAAGCCTCCCCTGAAAGGGGAGGTGGCGCGCAGCGCCGGAGGGGTTCAGAAAATGGTGCTCAACTATTAATTTTTAATTTAAGGAACATTCGGCTAACGCCGAACTTGACCGGCGAAGACGCCGGCCCTCCGGATCAATGAACTCCAAACTTTTCTTTGATCAATTCCAGCGCCTTCTCGACGGTCTCTTTCGTCGGCTGGTGGCCCGTGGCGTGATTGAGGAGGTGGATCTCCAGGCGTGGGTTGAGCATCTGCGCGCGTTCGAGCTGCGGGCGCGTCTGTTCGCCGTCCGCTTCACCCGCAATCAGGATGAACGTCACCGGGTGCAGCGCGAGCAGTGAACTGTGCTCCAGGCCGGTCTTTTGGAACGACGCGATCTTTTCGGGGCCCCAGTACCACGGCGCGTCCCAATTCGTGTCCTCCCAGCGCATTCCGAAATCGCTCGACCAGATCAGCGAGATGCGGTCATCAAGCGAGCCGGTATAAAACGCCATTTTGCCGCCGAGCGAGTGTCCAGCGATGCCCAGCCGCTTCGCGTCCACGCAGTCCTGAGCTGCCAGAAAATCGATCGCCAGCCGCGTGTCGGCCGTGAGTTTTCCCATGCCGGTCCAGGTGGGCTGATCCGCAAGCAGTTTTTCCGCCGCGCGCCCCCACCACTTGAGGCCCTGCTTCTGGGCGGTCCCGTCCGGGTCGGTGAGCAGATTGTACGGGTACGGCTCGACGCAAGCCACCACGAAACCCTGACGGACGAGCTGACGGCCGAATTCCGCGTTCTCACGCCCCGGCGGAAGGCGTTTTTTCGTCACGAGGTCGTAGCCGCACATTCGGTCCGGGTCGTAATACGGCACGACGAACCCAGGGCGTTTCTCCCCGGGTTTCAGGTCGAGCGGCTTCAAGAGGAGGAGCTTCTGGCGTGTGTCCGGACTGTTCTGCTGGAGATAAAACTCGGCGCGGAATTCTGGCGTTTCAAACGTTTCCACGGACGTGACGGTCGGCTCGAAGTCGTAATTTTGCGGCTTGCCGAGCGCCTCGAGCCAGACCTCGCGCTGGGCGTAGGCCGGGAGAACCGTGAAAAAAACGAGGAAAAAAAGAAGGGAAGAACGCATGGGAAGGACTTTCTTTTAATGCGGAATTAAAGGCCCCCTCATTGAGGGGGCTGGCTCGCGCAGCGAGACTGGGGGAGTTAAGTGGCCGCGCGGTTCGACTCCCCCCGGCCCTTCGGGCCACCCCCCTCAAGGAGTGGGGCTTTAAAAGTGATCAATCAACCAGATCGCCGATGAGCATGATTTTGCCGACCCACCAGTTCGTGCCGTCGTATTTCGGGTCGCCGTCCTCGTAGCTCTTCACGGCGTGGCGGTCGGGCTGGACCGAGTCGATCTCCACCGTGACTTCGTGGACCGCTTCCGGAGCTTTCTCATCCCAGAAGCACCAGAGCGTCGCCAGGCGGTACCAGCTGCAGTAACTATCGAAGCGCTTGGACGGGTTTTCGGCGCGTTTCCCATCGACCGTCACATAAACCTGAGCCGCATTGGGGCCCAAAATGTCGTAGAGTTTCGCCATGGTGCCGCGGAATTTGAACGTCAGCGTGCTGCCGGGCTTCCCGGAAAACCACATCTCGCCCGTGCGGTTGGTGAAGCCGTAATTCGGCTCACCCTCTTCGACTTTTTTCCACTCACCCTTGAGCATTTCGGGCGTGATGCTGACCATTTTGGCGTTTTCGTAGTTTCCTTCGATGAAGACCTTTTCGAGCAGCGGCGCGTGGTCGATCCCGGGCAGATCCTTCATTTTCTCAAAACCCGCTTTAATGTCGGCGAGGTAAAGCTCGTGGCCCTCATCACCCGGGTGAACGCCGTCTTTCGCGAAGAGGATCACGCCTTCCGGCGCTTCGTCGCCCTTCATGATGAGCTTCCCGTCATCGACCATCTGCGCGACGCGTTTCCCGAAGTTAATGGTCGGGATCCCGTAGAAATCGGCAAGCATTTCCATCGCTCCGGCGGCACGGGCAAGTTTACCGGACTGGTAGTCGCCGACCGTGGCGACCGTCACGGTATAGACGAACACGATGTCGGTCTTCGGATTGTGCTTCCAGATCTGACGCACGATCCCCTCCATCTGCTTCCAGATGTTGATCGGATTGTTCCCGCCGTCATTGGTCGCGAACTCGACGAAAACCAGGTCGGGATCGTGGCGCAGAACGTCGTAGCCGAGACGGAAAACGCCGAGGTCAGACCCGGTTCCGCCGATGGCCGCGTGGATCTCGTTGATCGTCGCATTCGGGAACGTCTCGCCGAGGAATTTGGAGGTCTTCGGGCGCCAGCCGTTCTGGGCGGTGATCGAGCCGCCGAAGTACGCGACGGTGACGGTCTCGCCGGCTTTCAGCTTCGCGATGGTGTTTCCGATCCCCGTCCGGGGATGGCAGTCGAAGGAATCCTGCTGAACGTACTCGGGCATGGCCTGAGCGCAGGCGGCCAGGAAAAGAAAGAGGAAGGCGGTCAAAAGTTTTTTCATGAGTGGCTCCTTGGGGGAAAAAGGGGGAAATATTTATTTATCCGGTTTTTGCAGCGGAATGTACTGCAGCGGCGTGGCGGACGGCGCGTTCGCGGCCTCGACTGCCTGACGGTACAAAATCTCCTGAGCTCGGATCTTTTCCTGATTCTTGCCGGGTTTACGCTTTTTCCACGTGCCGTCCGGCTGAAGCTCGTGCGATTTCTGATTGTCCGCGAGGTAAAGGTTTAGCGCGCTGAGAATTCGTTTTCTCAGAGGCTGAGCCAAAACCGGAAACAGAATCTCAAGACGGTGATCCAGATTTCGCGTCATCCAGTCGGCGCTGGCAAGGTAAACCTCCGGGTTACCCGCGTTTTGGAAGTAGAAAATTCTTGCGTGTTCCAAAAACCGGTCAATGATCGAAAAGACCTGAATGTTTTCCGAAAGCCCAGGAATCCCCGGCTTCAGACAGCAAATTCCTCGAACGTTGAGCTGAATTTTAACTCCGCGTTGGGACGCACGGTAAAGCGCCTCAATGACGGCGCGGTCTTCCAAAGCGTTCATCTTGGCGCGAATACAGCCTGGCTGTTCCGGCGTGGAAACGGTGATCTCACGTTCGATCAACTCGAGAAAACGGCGTCTGAGCAAAACCGGCTCAACAGTGAGTCTTTTCCAGCCAACGGACTCGGAGTAACCCGTCAGAATGTTGAAAAAAGCGGCGATGTCCGCCGTGATTTCCGGGTTACAGGTCATCAGTGCGATGTCAGAATACAACTTGGCGGTTTTATCATTATAGTTTCCGGTCGAAAGGTGTGCGTACCGCACGATCCTGCCTTTTTCACGCCGGATGATCAAAAGGGCTTTGGCGTGTGTTTTGAAGCCTACGATTCCATAGATAACGTGGCAGCCGGCATCTTCAAGCCGCTGTGTCCACTGAATGTTTCGGGACTCATCGAATCGGGCGCGCAGTTCCACCAGAACCGTCACTTCCTTGCCGTTCTGAGCCGCCTTGATCAAGGCTTTAACGATGGGAGAATCGCCGCTCGTACGGTAGAGCGTTTGTTTGATCGCGAAAACGTTTGGATCGCTTGCGGCCTTTTCCAGAAGGTCCACTACCGGCGTGAATTTCTCATACGGCATAAAAAGCATAATATCACGCTGTGAAATGCGTTCATAAAGGTCTTCGCAGTCTTTCAGATCAGCCGGCAGGACGGGCTTCCACTCCGGGTAATGTTCATTCTGGAGCCGAAAATGTTCGGAAAGCTCAAACAAAACCGTCGTATCAAGAGGTTCCAGAACATCGTAAATGTCACGATCCTGAATATTCAGCATCGCGGCAAGTTTACGGCGAATCAAAACATCGGCCCCCTCAGAAATTTCCAGACGAACCGCATCCTGATACTTGCGCGAGATCACGGCATTTTCCACGCTCTGGGCGTAATTAGCCGAATCAACAGAAATGGAAACGTCTTCGTCACGGGTAATTCGGAAAATCGCATGAGCAAGGACTTCACACCCCGGAAAAATCAGGTCGGCGTTCCGGGCGATGATCTGTTCCAGAAAAACGAAACGTGTCTGTTCCGTGGAATCGTAGAAACGTACCAGTCGCATCAGCTGATCCGGCACAGGGACCACGGCAAGTTTTTCCTCATAACTTTCCTGAATTGGAGCTTTTCGCCGATTCTTTTTATGAGGCACATACGTTCCTGAATCGGAAGATTTCAGGGCTGAAATACTTGAGGGAACGCGCAAACGCAAAGCAACGTGAAGCTGAAGCGCCGGAAGAATCGGCATAGGATTGAAATCCTCGATCGCCAGAGGCGTAAGAACTGGAAGAATTTCATCGGCCAAATAATTCCGCAAGTAAGAGCTTTCCTGGTCGCTTAAATCTTTTAAACCCGAGACCGAAAGCCCGAACCGGGGGAGTTCATCCAGCATTTCATGGAATTCATTCGACACGGTTTTCATCAGCGAGTGCGTTTTAGCGGAAATTTTGGCCAAAAGCTCGGACGCTTCTTTCGATTCATTGGTTGCTTCTTCACGCCCGGCACGTTCCCGCTGAAGAATGTTCCCCATGCGAATTCTAAAGAATTCATCCAGATTGGAGCTGGTGATTGCGAGGAATTTGAGGCGTTCTGCGAACGGAACCTTTTCATCAAGTCCTTCATGAAGGACCCGCTCGTTAAACGCAAGCCAGCTCAAATCACGATTGATGAAATTTTCCGGGAGGCCAGTCGGTATTTTGTGTTTTTTGGGTGACATATATGAATTAGTGAGGTTTTGAGTAAGGAAAAATCAGCTCATGAAAAAGATTCTCAAACCAAAAACGTCTTCAAACATTCGGCCCTGACTGCTAAGAGAACGATTTTTCAGGAGCAGTGTATCGTCCGGCGGGAGAATAATATACAAATCGTTTTCTTCCCGTTTAAACTGAAGCGTGTCGGGATCGATCGGGTTGCCGTGATTCAGCGCGTCCGCCACCCGCAAAATAGCGGCCAGTTTCGAAATGGCCACACGAGTTTCCCGCGAAAGTGACATAAACGCCTGATGGGACGGTTTCGGTGCCGAACGGAAACTGTAACGCGCGATGTACGCCGTCATTTCCTTTTCGTAGTCACGCAGACCGAAGATTTCCGAGTTGCTGATCAGGTAAAAAGAGTGTTTATGGAACGAGCGGTTACTCACGAAACAACCGCAATACTGCAAGATCGCCGCCGCCCGAAGCAGAAGGCACGACCGCTGCGGGAGGGCGTATTCGTTCTTCAGCTCGTCAAAAATACGAATCGCCAGTTTTTCCGTCTGATTGGCAGAATCCAGGTCCACACGGTATTTTTCGGCCAGGGAACGGGCAGCATCCAAAACGTCGTTTTGATAGTCGAGATTTTCCAGCCCCCAGACTTCACTCGCCATTACACGCAGTACACCGTGGCGCATAGAAGCGGAACCGACCAGAAAAGAGGGAACTTTCGTCCTCTGAAAAATCTCCTGGTAAGTCAGAAGGGCCGGAACCGTCATTTCAGCGGTCTGGAAATTGATCCCAAAAGTCTGGCAAAGCTGAGGGGTTTCCATCTTCATGCATCGCTCGACCAAACCGTCAAAACGGCTCGTGCGTACGGATTGCAGGTCACCGATTTTGGAAGGCCGGCCAATTTGCTTCCCCACAAAACGAGGTTCCGACCCCATCGCCAGCGCGAGATCTACCTCGTGGAACGGAAAGAACGCCTCTGCAGAAGTGAGGGTTTCGTGAATGGCGTGACGGAAAATCGCCGCGTTATTTTCGAGCGAGTCGTTCGGGTCCGTGAGAAATTCCCGCATACGAATCGTTCCAATGTTCAAAATCTGGGAATGAATGACCGTCCCGCCGCGGAGAATCGCCAGAAGAGTGCTGCCTCCCCCAACGTTCACGATCAGAACGTTTTTCGATTCATCGCGTGGGAAATCATCACCCAGTTCCTCCTGGATCGCCGTAACGGAAAGCTGGATCTCTTCCGAAGAATCAATGATTTTCACATCCAAACCGGTAGAAATTTTGATTCTGTCGATGAAAATGTCAGCGTTGGAAGCCTCACGGATCGAAGCAGTCGCAACGACTCGAACCGGTTCAACGTGGTATTCAGCGAATCGTTTCTGAAACATTTTGAGGATTTCGATCCCAGCGCGCATCGACTGGGCAGAAAGACCACCTCGCTGGAAGGTTTCTTTTCCAAACCAGACACCGCGGTTCAACTGCTCAATAATTTTCAGCCGGCCGTCACTGTACGATTCAGCGATTGCGGCACGGATCGAGTTCGTCCCAATATCGACGGCAGCGAGGATTTTGGGCGGAAGGGATTTGCCAACCGGTTCAAGAGCAAAATCATCAAACGATTCCATGATTCTTCACCTTATGGCTGAACGACTTTCATAATTTCACGGAAGGAAGGACCGCTTCCACCCTTTCCAACGACTTTGCAGGTAAATTTGACGGGCAGGTAACGCACTTTTTCACCGTCAGCGGTCACAAAATTATCGCCTTTCTGAAGGATGATGTACTGGAAAGGCATTTCACCAAATGCTTTGTCCCCGGCAGGCTGACAGGGGAACCAGAAACCCTGCCCATCTTCGTCCGTGAGGTAAAATTCCGCGTAACAGTGTTCAGGGACCCAGACGATTCGCGCAGGAATTCCTTTCGCACGGCAAATCGCGATGAAAAGGGACGAAAGTTCCTCGCAGTCACCCGTTCCGTCTTTCAGAGCGGCCACGGCGCCTTTGAGTTTTCCGTTTTCGTACCGGATGTTTGCCTGGACCCAGTCGTAAACTTCCTCAATTTCTTCCCAGGCATTTTTCGCGTCTTTGCCGATTTTTTTGGCGAGTTTTTGGATCTCCTTATCCTTCACCTCGATTTTCGGGGAGGGACCCAGGTAGAGCAGGAACTTTTTCAATTCCTTTTTGTCGGTGAGTTTTTGAAATTTTGACGTGTTTTCAGGCTTGAGCTGGGTGAAAGACTCGCACTCGAAACGCGTGACAACTTCCGCTTCCTCCCCCGCAGGAAGGTTTGGGATCGTGACGATCATGAGGGCAGAGCCGCCTTTTTGCTTCTTAATGTTGACTTTCGCGTAAGGGGAATGGCGTTCTTCAGCGATTTTGACCTTCTGTTCGGGCCAGTTCACCGGGATCGGGACCATTCCGACGGCGTTTTTCAGAGGGGCGTCGCCCGCTTTCACGAGTATCCCCGCTTCCCAGTACTGGGTTTTATTTTCTCCCAATTCGCAGCCGCCTTTGGGGAGTTCATTCCCGTTTTCATCAACATCCTTCTTAAACTGGGCGTTGGCCGAGAGGGAAAGGAGGGCAAAAGTCAGAGCCAAACCGAAAATGAAAGTGAAACGTTTCATGATTTTTCCTTTTATTAATTTTCTCTCCTTGACGGGAAGCGGGTTTTATGTTATACTAATTACGTTGCCTTGTGAAACCAGGGACTTTTGCTGAACGACGCTGGAAGTATCGTCCCCGTGCAAGCAAACGTTTTTTAACGATGCTGGAATCGTCGTCCCCGGAAAGAGTACACGCCGCCTCAGTGAGTAGGAGGAGGCTTTTTCGTTTTTTCACCCATGAACACGCCATGAATGAACCAGAACCATTACTGGAGATCCGTCACCTGAAAACGTCCTTTTTTACCGAGGAAGGAGTCGCCCAAGCTGTCGATGATGTTTCCTTCACGATTCCTCGCGGGAAGACCGTCGGGGTGGTCGGCGAAAGCGGCTGCGGGAAATCCGTCACTGCCATGTCCGCTATGGGCTTGATTCTGCCACCGGGGAAAGTCGTGGGAGGTGAAATTCTCTTTCACGACCGGAAAGCGAAGGAGCCGGTGAATCTTCTCACACTTCCGGAAGCTGAAATGCGAAAGTACCGCGGCGGCCATCTCGCGATGATTTTCCAGGAGCCGATGTCGTCCCTCAACCCGGTTTTCAGGATCGGGAAGCAAATCGCTGAAGCGGTACGGCTTCATACGCCGGGAATTACGAAAAAGGACGCGCTCGCCCGGGCGATTGAAATGCTTAAAAAGGTACGGATTCCAGAGCCGGAACTGCGTGCGAAGGATTTTCCCCACAATTTTTCGGGCGGAATGCGTCAGCGGGCCATGATCGCGATGGCACTTTCGTGCAGCCCCGAACTTCTCATCGCGGATGAACCAACTACCGCGCTTGACGTAACGATCCAGGCGCAGATTCTCGAACTGCTCAATGAACTGAAGCAGTCTTACGGAATGTCCATCATGATGATCACGCACGACTTGGGAGTCATCGCGGAAATGGCGGATGAAGTGGTCGTGATGTACGCCTCAAAGGTGGTCGAAAAAACCGACGTGAAAACGATTTTTACGAACCCGTCGCATCCGTACACGCTAGGTCTGCTCGAGTCGCGTCCTGAACTTGGAAACGAGGCGGGAAGCACGGGGAAAAAGGCGCTTTACTCGATTCCGGGAATGGTCCCCAGCCCATTGAACTTCCCGGCCGGGTGCAAGTTTCATCCACGCTGTCCGAAATGCCAGGCTCTCTGCCGTGAAAAGGAACCGGAGCTTGTGGAAATCGCGCCGGGGCATGGGGTTCGATGCCACTTCGTGAAAAAATGAATGGGAGGATGAAAGGCGGTAATGGAGGCCGAAGGCCAGAATTACGCGCGGGTTAAATTTGCCACGGACGAAAAACGCGTAATTCCGGCCTGCGGCCTCCATTACCGCCTCCCATTTGTCCGTGGTGGTTTAGGTCGGCGCGTAATTCCGCGCTCCGCGCTCCTTTACCGCCTCCCATTTGTCCGTGGTGGTTTAGGCCGGCGCGTAATTCCGCGCTCCATTACCTCCTCTCATTTACTGGCGGAAGTTCATATCGCACGTCACTCCGCCCGAAGCCGGAAGGTATGAGCAGCGAACGTAATCCGCGACCATACGCTGAGCGCTGAAACGCCACGCCATCGTGCTGAGCGAGTTCATCATGCGCTCGATCCAGAGGTTCGGCAGGCCGTTCGCATCGCGGTTGTAGTAAAGCGGGATCACTTCGTTTTCCAGAACGCTCATTAATGATTTTGCGTCCCGGTCGTCCATGATCTCATCGTTCGAGTGGGAGGTGCCTGTTCCAATCGCAAAACCGTTGGTTCCATCGTAGGCTTCCGCCCACCAGCCGTCCAGAACTGAGCAATTCAAAACGCCATTCAGAAGGGCCTTCTGGCCGGAGGTTCCCGAGGCTTCCAGTGGCCGGCGCGGGTTGTTGAGCCAAACGTCCACGCCCTGAATCAGATGGCGGGCCACGTTAATGTCGTAGTCTTCTACAAAGACGAATTTATTCTTGAAATGCGGGTCTTTGCGCAAGTTCGCGATGCGCTGGATGAACTCTTTGCCCGGTTTGTCTGCGGGGTGGGCTTTTCCAGCGAAAACAAACTGGATCGGGCGTTCTGGATCGTCGATCAGTTTAAGAAGCCGTTCCCAATCACGCAGCAGAAGTGTCGCGCGCTTGTAGGTCGCAAAACGACGGGCGAAACCGATCGTCAGCGCATTCGGATCCATCTGAACACTTTCCGTTTCCCCGCGGCGTGCGGCCTGACGGGTCACGCGGCGGCTCACGAATTCCATCATCAGCGACTTCAGCGAAACGTGCGTTTCCCAAAGCTCGGCCGGATCGATTTTCTGAATGTCTTTCCACGGTTCCGCGGTCCAGCTCGAGTCCATCCAGTTCGGGTCGAAGTACCGGTCGAGGAGTTTTTCCATCTGCCACGCCATCCAGCTTTGTACGTGCACACCGTTCGTGATATGGCCGATCGGGATCTCATTTTCCGGCCGGGCGGGCCAGAGGCTGGACCACATACGGCGCGAAACGATCCCGTGCAGGCAGCTCACAGCGTTGGCGTGACGGGAAAGTTTCAAACCAAGGACCGTCATACAGAACGATTCATTCTGGTCGTAAACGTTCACACGTCCCATGGCCATCAGTTGGTGGAAGTCGATGCCCAGCTGGTTCTGAAGAGGTCCCAAATGCTCTCCTACAAGTTCTGGAGAGAATCGGTCGTGTCCTGCGGGGACCGGCGTGTGAGTCGTGAAGCACGTGGCCTGCGCGATCCGGCGGACCGCTTCGTCGAACGTGATACCGTCTTCTTCCATACTGTAACGCACTGCTTCGAGCGTGGCGAACGCGCAGTGGCCCTCATTCAGATGAAAAACGCCGGGGTGGATCCCCAGAGCGTGCAGGGCACGAACGCCGCCGATCCCGACGACCATTTCCTGACGGATACGCATCCGGTTGTCACCGCCGTACAGACGCGAGGTCAATCCACGGTCCGACTCGTTGTTTTCCGGAAGATCGCAGTCGAGAAGGTAGAGTGTTACACGGCCAACCTCCATCTGCCAGACCCGGGCATAAATCGGCTCTTGAGTCGTTTCGATCTTCACGATGAGCGGCTCGCCGTCTTTGAAAACCTGCTTCATGGGAAGGTTTTCGATATTTGTGCGCAAATATTCTTCTTCCTGCCAGCCTTCGGCATTGAGGTGCTGCTTGAAGTAACCCTGATCGTAAAAAAGACCGACTGCGACAAGCGGAACACCTAAACCGCTGGCGCTTTTTATGTGGTCGCCAGCCAGAATACCCAGACCACCGGAATAAATCGGAACCGACTCATGAATACCAAATTCCAGGGAGAAATACGCTACCGGTTTGGAACCCAGTACACCGACATTTTCCGCGGCCCATTGGGGACGTGTCGATACATACTGATTCAGACGGCGATAAGCATAATTGATTCGGCTTTCCATCACCATTTCGTTCGCGCGCTGTTCGAGAGTTTCGGGTGTAAATTCCCGCAGAAGCGCGATGGGATTGTGTGCCAGCTCCCGCCAGCGTTCTGGGGCCAAATCACGGAACATCGCCACGACATCATGATGCCAGCACCACCAAAGATTCTGGGCGATTTCCCAGCACTTGTCGTAAAGGGATTTTTGACTGGAAGCCAATGTGCTCATGTATTTCTCCTGAATTCAAGATAAGTCCAGCAAATAATTATAAGGAATAATCCAATTTTGCTTTATTTTACACAAATTCCAGAAAAAAGCAAGAGACTAAAAGAGGTTTGAAAGAAAAAAAGAAGAAATCCTGACGAAAAAAGGGGGGGGACGACGTTTTCCGCGCCGCCCCCAAAAATCCTTATTCACCATCAACAGAGGATTGTTTGTGTACCTCCTGAGTCAGACGATGGCCCGTATCCGTTTCCCCATTTTCGTCCGGACGGCTGCGCGTAACTTCGCCAGCGACATCCTGGAAGTGCGAAGGAGTGTAAACCCAGACGCCTCCCACGACGTAAGCGTTTGCAGAACCACTGATGTAATCCTCAACGGGAAACGTAATCGAGTCGTAAATGGAAGCCTGAAGGGGAACGTTGACCCAGTAAGATTGATCCAGGGAAACCACACCTTCCGAAACATCGCCCAATTCATCAATAAGGGCATCACGAACCGCACTAATCCCACCGACGATTCCAATTACGAGGACGGTAATGAGAAGAATCCATTCAAACGTCAAGACGCCATTTTCCTCGCGCCAAATCCTGCTGTACATGCTCTGTGTCATTTTGCAATCCTTTCCAAAATGTTGGTTTCTTGCCAGGTTATTGATTTTATATTTGGTTTCAATCTGCGGTTTTTTCGCTCTCACAGAGTTGAAATGGTTGAACGTTTTAATGGTGTTGCACGAATTGTGTCAATTGGACGGGTTGCTCCAAAAATTCTTCTCTTGATGGAAGAAAAAACAAGAGATTTTGCATTCTGCTTATTTTTGGCTCTTTTGTTCTTTATTGTATTTTCGTTAAATTCGTTAAATTTTATCTTTTTTACATCTTTCCCAGCTAAAAATCAAAAAAATGACACGATTCCGAAACGATGCCCAAGAGGAAAATGTTGATTTTTATAAACATTTGAAGGCTTTGATGGAGTTAATGTTGACAAAAAGCAACATTTTCATTTTTAGAGGTAAAATTCGCCTGTACAATCGGCACAATCCCTACAAACAGAATGTTTTTTATTTTCCCTGTTGACGAAACGCAACATTTGAGGTATAATTCAGGGATTGAAAGTATTCCCGAAGCATTGTTTTTCCCCTTTTGGTTTCATGATGCAAAAATTCCCCATTCCCGGCAGATTTCTTTTTCGTATGGAAATTGCCTGTAAATACAAGGATAATCTTGAGAATCTCAATGAACTTCCTGCAGATTACGAGTTTCCTGATTTTGATTCTCTTGAAATTTCTGACGGTGATTTGGCCAACACCGCCAAGACCTTCCGGGTTCGCGGCGCCTGGAACGAGAACGGCGTGGCGTTTCAGTTTTTTGTTTCGGGGAAAAGCAAAGAAATCTGGTGTAATCTCAACCGCCCCGATGAAAGCGATCGTGTGGAGCTGTGGCTCGATACCCGAAATGTTCACGATGTTCACCGTGCCACGCGCTACTGTCACCGATTGATTTGCCTTCCGTGCGGTGAAGGGCCAGACGGTGCGGAACCGTCGGTTTTTGCGCTTCCGATCAACCGCGCGAAACAGCTTCCCAACGAAATACCAAATGGTTCCATTCAGGCGAAATCGTCCGTTCAGAGAAATTGCTACTCGCTTTTCGTTTACCTCTCAACGGCGGCTTTGACCGGTTTCGACCCCGGGGATTTTCAGGACTTGGGAATCAACTGGGCGCTGTTCGACCGGGATTTTCCCGTGAAAACTCTCACGGTCGGTTCCCCGTTCCCGTTCATGGAAGACCCTTCCATGTGGTACACACTTCACTTAGTCAGGAGTTAGGAGTGAGGAGTGAGGAGTGAAAATGGAAGGCGGTAATGGAGGCCGAAGGCCGGAATTACGCGTCTTTTCAAGGTTGAAATCTTTCTGAAACCAACATTACGCGCCAGCGCAACTCCTCACTCCTCACTCCTCACTCCTAACTCATTTCAGGTTCCTCGTTCATAATTGGAAAAATGAAAGATTTTACGATAGATGTTCGGGTTCGTTATACGGAATGTGACCCCATGCGGGTCGTGCATCATTCCCGGTACCTGGTTTATTTCGAGATGGCCCGTGTAGAATTGTTCAGGGCAAATGGCGGGGATTTCAACGCGCTGGAAAAGAGCGGTATTTTTTTCGTCGTGGTCCGGCTGGATTGTCATTACATCAAACCGGCCTTTTATGATGACGTGCTGCAGGTTTCTGTTCACGTGGAAAAAGTCTCGAAAGCGAAAATGGTTCACCATTACGAAATCCGCCGAAACGGTGAACTGCTGACCGAGGCAAACATTACGCTGGCATTAATTAATAGTGAAGGTTCGGTCATTCCGATTCCAAATGAAATCGAAGAAGGAATTCTTGGGAAAGAGGCACATTAATGGCTGCTCAAAAAAAGAAACCTCGTCGTGAGGACGTGAAAGACCTGGATACACTGTGCGAGTACTGTTCCGGAAAGTGCTGCCGGTACTTCGCAATGGAAATCGACGAACCGATCGATTGGGAAGACTTCGACCGCCTGCGCTGGTTCGTCCTGCACGAATATGCCACTCTTTTTACCGAAGACGAGCACTGGTTCCTGCTGGTTCAGACGAAATGCCGGAAACTGGACGAGAATAATCGCTGTACCGATTATGAAAACCGCCCGAACATTTGCCGCGAATACACGACGGCCCGATGCGAATATGAGGATCATTGGGTTTACGACCGTTATTTCGAAACGCCTGAGCAAATCGCAGAGTACGCCGAGGCAGTTCTTGGCCCTCGGGAAGGGGATGATATTCGAACAAAAAGGGGAATTGGGGAAGTCTGTAACGGTTGAGAAAAGAATTTTCTGTTTCAAAAACTGGTTTTTTTAAAAATTTTTTACTATTTTATAAAATATTTCCTTTTTTCGGCAAAATTTAGCCGAATTATTTTAAAATCAGCGTATAATGTATAAAAACATACGTTTGCTTTAAAGGGATTAATTTGCTTTTCCGTCAAAAATAGTATTATGTCCACAGCTTTGACAAATATAAAAACCAGTTCCGTTTCTTCGATTACTGAAGATTTTCGTGAAGAAACGATCCTTTCCACAGACGAAATGCCCGTGGAAGTCGAGGTGATCGAGCCTTCAGCATACTTCGTCTGGCGGTTCTGGTTTGACCGTTTTGTGGCTTTGATTTTATTGATTCCCGGTTTGCCGATCATGTTCGCGGTCTCGATTTTGCTTTTCCTGACCTCGGATGGACCGATTTTGTACAAGCAGCGCCGTGTGGGGAAGAACGGGAAGATTTTCACCCTGATGAAATTTCGTTCGATGATCCCCGACGCCGAGAAGAAAACCGGTCCGGTCTGGACGAGCGTCAACGACCCTCGAATCACGAAACTGGGCAAGCTCCTCCGCGCCTCGCATCTGGATGAGCTTCCGCAGATTTTCAACGTTTTGAAGGGTGATATGCTCCTCATCGGCCCACGCCCGGAACGTCCGGAATTCACGTGCCACCTTTCCAAAGCGATTCCCGGTTACGACAATCGCTCGCTGATCCCGCCGGGAGTGACTGGCTTGGCCCAGATCAACCTTCCGCCGGATACGGACCTGGAAAGCGTCCGCCGCAAGGTGACGCTCGATCTGGAATACATCAAAACCGGGTCGTTCAAGCTGGACGTTCAGATTTTTGTCACGACTTTTCTGCGTCTGCTACTGCTGCCTGGCGAGTTCTGCAAGAAAGTTACGGGCATTCACCGCGATGTGACGGTTCCGGATTATATGTACCGCCACGTGGAAGACCAGTCGATGTTCCAGACCTACACGGACAAAGAAAAAGGCGAGACCAAAGAAGAAGCGTGAGGCTTTACTTTTTCTTCACGCAGGAAATACAAAATCACGGGACGGGTGGAACGCTCGTCCTTTTTTCATTCCATTCTTTTAATTCTTTCCACCTCCCCCCTTTTATTTCCCCTCCGAATCGGATAAAATGAAAAATCATTTGCTTTGAGAGTCAGTCCCCATTTAAGCCTCCCCTGCAAGGGGAGGTGGCGCGTAGCGCCGGAGGGGTTCCGATGCGGGAGAAAGTCCGTCTTTGGCCGGACCCCTCCACCACCAGCGGTGGTCCCCCTCCCCTTTCAGGGGAGGCTACTCGTATTTTCCCTCAATCCTTTTTTCAATTCAAAGAACAGAACATTTTATGAAAACCAACCGCCGTATATTCCTGAAAACCGCCGTACTTCTTGGCGCTTCCCTCGCTTTCACTGTTCCCGTTCTGGCCGAAGAAGCCGTTCAGCCGGATGATCCCATCCCGGCGGAATACCAGGCGCTCTGGAATGACGAGGTAAACGCCGAGATCGACGCGCGAATCGAGAAATACCGCAAAGCCGACGCCGAATTCACGCTTGAAAACGCCGCAGGCTGCGAGATCTCCGTGACGCAGAAAACGCACGATTTCCTGTTCGGCGCGCATCTTTTCAACTTCGACCAGCTCGGCTCCGATGACCTGAACGCGAAGTACAAATCGTACTACGGCCGCGAGAGTCTTTTCAACGCCGCCACGCTGCCGTTCTACTGGTCCGAAATGGAACTGGAGGAGGGAAAAGTCCGGCTTCACGCCGAGTACCGTGATTCTGCCGCCTACTGGAACCAGGTCGCCGAGCCGGGGAAGGAACTGCACTGGCGCCGACCGTGCCCAGAACCGATCATCGGGTTCTGCGAGAAAAACGGGATCTCGATGCACGGCCACCCGATCATTTACTGCCCGTTCATGCCGAAGTGGCTTAAAGCGCGGGTGAAGCCTGAGTACAAGGAGGAACTCTGGAAGCTCTTTAAAGCGCACATTGAACTTTACATCTCGGAGTATGGCGGCCGGCTGGAAAGCTGGGACGTGGTGAACGAGTCGGTCAACGTGGCGCCGGGAAAAGAGCGTCACGCCAATATGCCGGACGATTACACGTTCCGGAGTTGGGAGGTCGCGCAGAGCGGTTTCCCAAAAGAGGTGAAACTCTGCATTAACGACTCGTGGCGGGCGGTCTATCCGCCATTCATTAAAAGCTTGATCGACCGCGGCGCGAAAATTGACGTGGTGGGGCTTCAAATGCACATTTTCGGCTCGGCCCCCATGGAGAAAATCGCCCGTGGGGAGGATTGCATTACGAACGGAACGTCATGGAAACCGCGTGACGTGGAAGCGTACCTGCGCGAGCTGGACCTTCTGGGCCGGCCGATCCACCTGAGCGAGATTACGATCCCGGCCCCGGGAAATGACGCGCGGGCTTTGGCGATCCAGGCCCGGGTCACCCGCGACATGTACCGGCTTTGGTTCTCGTGGCCGAGCATTTACCGCATTACGTGGTGGAACGTCGTGGATGACTGCGGTTACAGAGGCGAACCGACGGTTTCGGGCCTCTTTACCCGTCAGATGGAGCCCAAGCCGGTTTACTACGCGATGGATCAGTTGATCAATCACGACTGGAAAACGAACCTGACGCTCAAGGCCGACGAGACCGGAAAGATCGTATTCCGCGGCTTCAAGGGCGAGTATGAGCTGAGCTGGACTGGCCCCGACGGGAAAACGTACACGAAACGAGTCCAGGTGCATTAATTTAGCCTCCCTTTTTGAGGGGGGTGGCACGTAGTGCCGGGGGGAGTCATTCGGCGCGTTGTGCAACTCCCCCAGTCTCGCTTCGCGAGCCAGCCCCCTCAAGGAAGGGCCTTTAAACGACGCTGGAAGCGTCGTCCCCGTAATTCCGCATTAAAAGCGGCGCACGCCGCGCCGTCCCCCAACCTTTTTTTCACTTCAAGGAACTTTTTATGAAAACCAACCGCCGTACATTCCTCAAAACCTCCGTGCTTTTGGGCACTTCCCTCACTTTTCCGTCCGCTGCGATCACGACGCAAGCCGCGTCGCTGGCCAATGCCATGCCCGAGGCGAGCTGGAAAAAACTCCCGCGCTGGCGAGGGTTCAACCTTCTGGAAAAATTTAACGCCCGGAACGTTCCGTTCGTCGAGGACGATTTCCGAATGATCCACGATTTGGGCTTCAACTTCGTCCGCCTCCCGATGGACTACAGAGGGTGGATCGTGGACGGCGACCGGCGCAAATTTGACGAGAAAACGCTCAAGGAGATCGATCTGGCGGTCGAGTACGGCCTGAAGTACGGGATCCACACGATGATCAATTTCCACCGCGCACCGGGCTACACCGTGGCAAGGCCGCAGGAAAACCCGCTCGTCTGGGACGATCAGGAGACGCTCGACGTTTGCGCGCTGCACTGGCAGACGTTCGCGAAGCGTTACGCTGGGATCCCGGGCAAAAACGTGAGTTTCAACCTTTTCAACGAGCCGTCGAACATCGAGATCGGGAAATTCATGAAGGTCCACCGGACGCTTTGCGAGGCGATCCGCGCCGAAGACCCGAACCGGCTGATCATCTGCGACGGCATGAGCTGGGGGACGCAGCCGACCATGGAACTGGCGGAGCTGAAGGTTGCCCAGGCGACACGCGGCTATATGCCGATGGAGATTTCGCACTACCACGCGAGCTGGGTCGGTGACTACCTCAAAAACATGAAAACGCCTCCGACCTGGCCGATCGTGAGCATAAACGGTCAGCTTTTCAATCCGGGCAAGGCCGGGATCAGGGAAAATCAGCAGGCCCCCTCGGCCATCCGTTTCGCGCCGGGCTGCGGCGTGACTCAGCTCCGTTTCCGCGTCAATCAGGTCTCGAGTTTTGCGCGGCCTCTGGTCGAAGCACTCGATGAAAACGGGAAACCGGGCGCGGTCCTCTTCGACCACTCGTACAAACCCGGCCCCGGCGAGGGCGAGTGGGCGGAGGTCGTTTTCAAGGAGGAGTGGAAGTGCTACCAGAATTTCTACCACAAAGACGAGACGGTCGAAATTCCCGCTGGTACGTGCGGCGTTCAGTTCCGCGTCACGTCCGGCGACTGGATGAGCGTCGAGGAACTCGGTTTCCGCAGTGAAAAATTCGACGGGGAAACGGCTTTCCCGTGCATTGCCTCGTGGGGAGACGCGCCGTTTGCGCTGGATCTGGACGTTCAGAACGGCCGCCTGGTTGCGGACGGGGCCTCCAAAAAAGACGCCGCGTGGCACTGGAAAGAGTACATCGAGCCGTGGCAGAAGTGGGAAAAACTCGGCGCGGGCGTGATGGTCGGCGAATTTGGCGCGTTCAATCAGACTCCGCACGACGTGGTGCTCGCGTGGCTGCGTGACCTGATGGGGAACTGGAAAAAGGCCGGCTGGGGCTGGGCGATGTGGAACTTCCGCGGCTCCATCGGCGTCATGAACAGCGGCCGTGCCGACGCCCAGTACGTCGATTACCACGGCCTGCAGATGGACAAAAAAATGATGGACCTTCTGCAGGAATTTTAAGAAAACGCCGGGCCGGGCCCACTTCAACCCTTGATTTAAACACGGATTTCCACGGATTAGATGGATTTACGCAGATTTTTAAAGAAAGAAGGAAAAGTTCTTCCTGAAAAAATCCTTTGAATCCTTTTAATCCGTGGAAATCCGTGTTTAAATGAAACTTTGAATCGGGACGCGCTCCTGAATAGAGTCGCGGCTTTTACCGGCTTTTCAGTCGTTTTTCTGCCCCCGCACGAAAAATTCCAGATCGGCCAGCCGGAACGGTTTGGAAAAGATCCCGGTGATGCCGTGTTCCAGCAGAAAACGCCACTCGTGCGGGCGCGGAAACTCGCAGAACGCGGCAATTACCGCCTCGGGCTGCCGTTTCTGAAGCGTCAGGAAGCGTTGGACAGTCGCAGGATTAAAGTCCGGAAAATCGAAGAAAAGAAAATCGGTTTTGGTGTCCGCGTCACCGGTCCACTCGCTGAAAACCCGTACTTCCTGGCCATTCCAGTCGGTACGGAGGCAGAAGTCGCGCAGGAGGCGGAACTGGTCAAAATCGTCGCTTTCGATCCGGAAACTTACGGGCTTTTCATCGGGCCAGGACTTCCGGAATCCGGGGCGCTGGAGCTCGAACAAAGCGCGATGTTCCGGCTGGCTTTCCGGCGGCAGAGACCAGATGGTCGCCCAGCCTTCCGAAAACGCACGGAATTCCAGCGGCATCATCGCGATAAACTCGTACCACTTGAGTACGTGGACGCCCGCCAGCGGTTCCCCGTTGCGTGTTTCTCCTTCGCACCAGTTTCCCTGCACGGCCAGAATTGGGGCAAGCGGAAAATGCTGGCGCAGCGCCAAAACGTCCGCGGCAGAGTACTCCCCCGACCAGGATTGAAGCAGAACGGCAAAATCCGGCAGAAAGTCTTCTTTTTTCAGCCCGAGAACGGCCCGCTGGCGTACGGGTTCCGGCAGAGCCTCCCACCAGAGGCGAAATTCCTCCCGGCACAGGTCCCCGAGGACGAGCAAACGCGGAACGGGCTGGGAGGTTGAACCTTGCGGCATAATTTTACGGGTCGAAATGAACGGGTGAATGAAGGGCCTAACTCTCCTATTTTACCAGAAAGACAAAATGTTGCAACTACCTCTCCCGAAGTTTTTCAAAAAACTGGGGGAATGCTCTTGACTTTTTGCTGGACTTGGGTACAATGAAGAAAACTTTTTGTAACTGACTGAAACACTAATCTGAAAGGTTTTAATCAAAATGGGTAAAGCTCTACAGGTCAATTCCGATAATTTCGTCAAAGAAGTGCTTGAATACGCGGGCGTCGTCCTGGTGGATTTTTGGGGGCCGGGCTGTGCGCCGTGCCGGGCTCTGGCGCCGGTACTGGACGCCGTTGCGGCTGCGAACGAAGGCCGCGCCAAGGTCGTGAAAGTCGATATTGCAGAGTCTGATGACGTCGCGAACCACTACGGGATCACGACGATCCCGACGATTCTCGTCTTCAAAAACGGTGACCTGATCGAGCAGTTTATGGGTGTTCAGTCCAAGACCAAACTGCAGTCGGTCATTGATGAAAACGCCTGATCCCATACTACGGGGATGACGCTTCCAGCGTCGTTTAAAGGCTCCCTCATTGAGGGGGCTGGCGAGCGCAAGCGAGACTGGGGGAGTTTCGTGAACGCGCTGTTCAACTCCCCATGGCGCGTAATTCCGGCCTTACGGCCTCCATTACCGCCTGCCATTTTGACGACGCTGGAAGCGTCGTCCCCATAAGGAACCAAAATGTCAGAAGAATTGGAAAGAACCGTCGAAAAACCTGTTGATCTGCCTCGGATCGAACGAGCGTTTCGCGAGATCCTCATCGCAGTCGGGGAGGACCCGGACCGTGAGGGCCTGCAGGAAACCCCGCGCCGCGTCGCGAAAATGTACGCCGAAATGTTCCAGGGGCTGCGCGTGGACCCGAGGATCCACCTGCACAAATACTTCACCGAGGATTACAACGAAATCGTCATCGTGCGCGATATTTCGTTCAACAGCATGTGCGAGCATCACTTCCTCCCGTTTATGGGGAAGGTCCACATCGGGTACTTGCCGAACGGGAAGATCATCGGGCTGAGCAAGCTGGCGCGCGTCGTGGAGGTCGTTTCCCAGCGCCCGCAGGTGCAGGAGCGTATGACCGCCACCATCGCGGACCTCCTGATGAGCGAGCTGGACGCGAACGGCGTCGGCGTCGTGGTGGAGGCTCTGCACACCTGCATGGCGATCCGAGGCATTCGCAAGCCCGGCGCGACCTGCATCACGTCGACCGTGCGCGGCTGCTTCCTCAAAGACGCCAGAACACGTGCCGAGTTCATGTCGCTGGTCAGTGGAAAAGGCACCCCAACGCTGAGTTTCATGGAGTAAACGCATGGATCGTGAAGAAGTCATGGCCGCGATCCCGCATCGGGATCCGTTTCTTTTTGTGGACGAGATCGTCGAGGTGACGGACACGCAAATCGTCTGCCGCAAAACGTTCACGGGCGAGGAGGCGTTTTTTCAGGGACATTACCCCGACTTTCCGCTGGTTCCGGGCGTGCTGCTTTGCGAGGCGGCCCTCCAGACCGGCGCGGTCTTTCTGAAAAAGCGGATGGAGACCACCGAAAAGACATTTGAGGGCAAAATGCCCGTCGTGGCGAAAATGACGGACATTCGGTTCCGTCAGGCCGTCCGTCCTGGGGACACGGTCGAGATCACGGACGTTCTGGAAGACGCTTACGCGAACGCCTTCCAGATGGCCGGCACCGTGACCGTGAACGGCAAAATGGCGGTCAAACTGAAATTCACCGTCATGATGGTCGAAAAGACGAATGAATAATGAAGAACGAATAACGAATAATGAGGCGAATGAGTTTCAACTCAAGCGGGTTGGATCTTTTGCAATAAGGTTAAAAGAGAGTTTCAAAAACCTCAAACCCTTTTCCCGGGTATGAGCGCGGCCTGGGTTAAGCCTAAACTTAAACACGGATTTCCACGGATTAAAAGGATTTACGCAGATTTTTGAAGAAACGGGTTGACGTCTTCCCTGAAAAAATCCTTTTAATCCATTAAATCCGTGAAAATCCGTGTTTAAATCCCGTTTTGAAGCGGGGTCGGTTTTCCCTCTTTCTTTCGGTTTTTAAATTCCAAAGAGTTTTCTGGCGTTTTCTGTCGTTTGCTCGCAGAGTTTTTCTTCCGGGACGCATCGCAGCGCCGCGAGGAATCGGGCCGTATGGACGACCAGCTCGGGCGAGTTTCTTTTGACTTTTCCGCGGTACGGCATCGGCGCGAGGTACGGACTGTCCGTCTCGACCAGAATTTTGTCGGCCGGGACGAGCGGCACCGTTTCCCGCAACGCGTCGAGTTTCTTGTTCGTGAACGTCACACAGCCGGAGTAACTGATGTGAAAGCCGAGATCCAGGCACGCGGCAAGGAATTCCGAGTCGCCGCTGAACGAGTGGATCACGCCCGGGACGGGGCCGTTCGCTTCAAAGTCGGCCCGGGTCACTTCCAGAAGCGGCGCTTCCGCGTCCCGGCAGTGGATGATGACCGGGAGTTTCGTCCGGCGCGCCAGCTCGTAGTGGGCGGCCAGGAATTTCTTCTGGATCTCCAGCGGTGTATCGTCCCAGTAAAGGTCCAGGCCCGTCTCACCGATCGCGCGGACTTTGGGGTTTTCGGCCATTTTGGTGAAGATTTCCAGAAAAGCGTCCACGGAGCTGAACTGCGGTATCTCCTCCATAAGGCAGTTCGGATGAATGGCCACGGCCGCGTAAACGCCCGGGAAGGACTCGGACAGCGCGATGGAATCGAGCGAGGAACTTATAGTCGTTCCCTGCGTGAGCATCAGCTCCACACCGGCGGCTTTGGCGGCCGCAACGACCGAGGAAACGTCATCAGAAAAGGCATCATCGTCAAGGTGGCAGTGCGTATCGAAAAGCATATAAACTCTTTTGGCGGTAAAAAACGTAATGCGAAATTCGTATTTGAGAATTTACCAGTTTAGCACAAAAAGAGAGTTTTTCAAGGGGGGCCGGGAACGACGCGGAAAGCACCGTCCCCGCGGTGCGTCTATTGGGCTTCAAACGGGATTTCGTTTTCCATGGCGAATTTCTCCGCCGCGGATCCTGCCGGGGCATGGATCGTCAGGTTCGGATAGCCGATGAACGCTTCTTTGCCGATCTCGGTAACATTTTTGGAAAGGGTGACGGAGGTCAACTTTCGGCAGCCTGCGAAAGCATTCTCTCCGATCGTGGTCACACCGTCCGGAATGACGACCGATTTCAGGGAGGAGCAATTCCAGAACGCCCTGCCTCCGATTTTTTCGAGGCTTTCCGGCAGGACGACGGTTTTCAGGGAGGAGCAGCCCCGGAACGCATTGTCCGCGATTGCGGTCACTCCCTCCGGGACACGGCATTTTTTTACGCCTTCGAGACAGAAAAACAGTTTTTTTCCGTTTTTGGTCAGCAAACAGTTCCCGTCGCTCCGGTATTTCGGATGGTCAGGCGAGAGGATGATTTGCCGCAGGGAAGAGCAGTGACGGAATGCGTTTCTTTTGATGATTGCGCTGTTGGGAATGGTCAGGGACGTTAAGTGAGTGAACTTGAACGCGCGCTCTTCGATCTCCCTCAAGCCCTCAGGAAGGACGAGCGAGGTCAAAGAGGAACATCCGCCAAACGCGCAACGCCCGATGTGGGTCACGCCTTTGGGAACCCGGTACTTTTGGGTGTCCAGACAGCCGATCAATTTTTGGCCGTCTTTGGTCAGCAGTCCAGGACCGTGGCTTTTGAAATGCGGGTGGGTCGGGGAGATTTTCCACCGTTTCATTTCCGAGCACCAGCCGAACGCCAGGATCCCGATTTTCTCCAGACTGTCGGGGATCTCGACGGTCTTCAAAGAAAAGCAGCCGCAGAAAGCCCTTTCCCCGATTTCGGTCAAGCCTTCGGGAAGGGCGACTTTCTTCAGGTTTTCGCAGTCCTCGAACGCGCTCGCGCCGATTTTTTTCACCCCTTCCGGAATGACGACCGAGGCCAGCAGGCTGCATTCCGCGAACGCCGAGTCATTGATCCTGCTCAGGCTTTCGGGAATGACTATCTTCTTCAGGCTTTCGCAATTCCTGAACGCGGATTTGCCGATCCATTTCAATTCTTTGGGCAGGACGACCGAGGTCAGGGACGTGCAATCCTCGAACGCGCAGTCTCCGATTTTCCTGACGCTGTTGGGGAGCACGACCGATTTCAGGGATTTGCAGCCCGTGAATGCCATGTACCCAAGGGTTTTCACGCCTTCGGAAATGACGAGAGACTGCAAGGATTCGAGGCATCCAAACGCCAGCATCTCGATAGTCGATACGCTTGCGGGAATGGTGAGGGAGGTCAGGGATTTGCACCTTTCGAACGCGCCGATCCCAATTTTCCTGACTTTCCCGGGAATGGAAATGGAGGTCAGGGACGCGCAGCAGGAAAACGCAAAATCATCAATGCTCCTCAAGCTTTCGGGAAGGTCCACGGACTTCAAAGAGTCGCAGTCCTTGAACATGTGCTTCCCGATTTTCGTCACCCCCTCGGGAATGACGATCGACTCCAGGGAGGCGCAGCCGTCGAACAGGAATTCCCCCATTTTCGTCACACCCTCGGGAATGACGACCGATTTCAGGGACTCGTTCCCGGCAAACACCCCTTCCGCGATTTCCTTCACGCCTTTGGGGATCTTGTATTTTGTCGTCGTCGCCAGGCAGGCGAGCAGCTTTTCGCCGTCTCGGGTCAACAAACCGACTCCATCCGTTTTGAAATGAGGGTTGGTCGGGGAAATGACCCATTCGCACAACTCGGTACAGCCTCGAAACGCGGCATCGCCGATCGTCTCCAAACTGTCGGGAATCGTGACAGACTCCAGAGAATCACATCCGAAGAAAGCATAGGGGCCAATCTCCGTCACGCCTTCGGGGATCACGATGGACTTCAGGGACGCGCAGTCCTGGAACACCCTTTTTCCGATTTTCGTCACCCCTTTGGGGAACGTGAATTCTTCCCCAACATTCAGCAGGTTCAGGAGCGTTTTGCAGTCTTTGCTCAGCAGCGCAGCCCCGTGGCTTTTGAAAAGAGGATGAGTCGGGGAAACGGTCCATTTTTTCAGGGCCGGACAATTAATAAACGCGCCAGGGTCGATCTTCTCCACGCTGTCGGGAATGACGACCGTCTGAAGGGATTCGCAATTACTGAACGCCTCGAATTTGATCTTCTTCACGCCGTCGGGAATGACGACGGATTTCAATCGTGGGGCGTCATTGAACGTCCGGAAGGTAATGACCTCCGCTCCATCGGGAATCACGACCTCGGTTTCCTCGCCGATAAACCGGTCGATTTTCTTCCCTTCCCACCGAAAAGACTCCCGGCTTGTAGGTTCGGGAACGGACGCTGAAATAGTCAATGGAATCAAAAAACGTAACATAAAACAAGTCTCCATGAGTTAAAGAAACGCTGAACTGATTCGTCCGCTCGCGATGCTTTGGAGAATCTCTGCGGACGTTCCGAAAGTGCAGATTTTAACGTAAACCTCCTGTCTTCGTCATACTTTCGGAAATGACGACTGCTAAAAAGAACGAAACCAAAAAAGAACCAAGAAAAGTCTCTTCCTTAAAACGACTGATATAAGTTTAACACAGAGTGTAAAAAAGTCAATAGGCTGGGGGAAATTTTTTTGTGGAACCAGCAGAAACTCAGCATTGGTTCAGCCCTCCAGCCATGAAGAAAACCCATAATTTCTTTGTTTAGTACAAATTCAGCGTTTGGGCATTTCCGGCGTGTTACCCGAGCCTTTCACCTTGTCCGCGGTGTCAAAAATCACCCAGTCTTTCACTTTATTATCTTTCAGTGTATTATTATAGAACTTCCCTGTTCCTTTCTCTGCAATCGTCACACCAATATTATTCCCGTTGCGGATCTTGCATCCAATAAAGGTCGGATTCCCTGCTTTTACCACACCGATTCCCGCGTCGTTTCCGTAAATGTCGCATTCCCGGAACTCGCCCAGGCCTTTATCGAAGACGGTGACGCCGACCTCTGTGTCGTGGATTTTACACTTGATCACGGTCGGATTTCCCGCACTGTTCACCACGAAACCCGACATTTTCCTTCCATAAAAATCGCAGTCGTTGAATGTGCCGCGCCCTTTATCAAAGACGCAGGCTCCATGGCCATTTCCATCGTGGATGGCGCATTCGGTAACGGTCGGATCTCCTCCAAGTCGGACCGCGATTTCCCCTATTGCGTTCTCGTAGATGTCGCAGTTGATGAACTCCCCGCGCCCTTTATTCAAGACCAGCACTCCGAGACCATTCCCGTTATGGATCTTGCATCGGGTGACGGTCGGATTACTTGATTCTTCAACCACGATTCCCTGCTTGGTATTCCCGTAAAAATCGCAGTCGTAGAACTCCCCGCGGCCCTCGTTTTCGACGATCACGCCCGCCTTGCCGCAGTCTTTGAAGACACACTTCTCAACGTCAGGATCGGCGTCTTTTCCCTCGACGGCCATGCCGCTCCCCTTCCGCGAAGTGATGATACAGCGGAAAAGTTTCGGTGTACCGCCCGTAACGTAGAAGCCG
>JAFTCU010000033.1 GCA_017454585.1 Thermoguttaceae bacterium
CGGTGAGGAGAAAAACCCGCACTCGTTCTTCCGCTACTTGTGGAGCGCAGACGGCCAGCTCCTCCAGAAAGCCATCAGCCCCGCCAAACTCCGCGAAACCAAACCCGATTTGAACGTGGACCGCGATTTCAGCCGGTACGATATTGGGGGCTGGGACCTCGGCTACTCGACCGCCTACTGGGACGCCGATCCGCAGAAAGAGATCATCATGAACCATTTCGGGAAGCCGTATTCCTACGGCCGCGACGAGTTCTGCGAGCCGTATTTCCGGTTCAACGCGGGATCCATCGTGAAGGTCTGCGACGTGGTGGGCGACTGGCGTGAGGAGCTTTTCGTGACCGCGCCGGGCGAGCTGCGGATCTACACGACGAAGATCCCGGCCGAGACCCGCCGCCCGACGCTCATGCAGGACCGGAACTACCGCGCCAGCATCACCGAAGCGTCGATGGGTTACGGCCAGTCGCCGCTTCTGGGCGAGGGGCTTTAAAGTCTTAAAAAAAGAGTGAAAAGGGTGTGACTCAGAGTTCACGCCCGGCCCGGGGCCGCGTCTGGCCATTTCAGGAGCGCAGATTTGGCGGATGATTGCGGATCCAAGCGGATTTTAAATATTCCAAAATCATTTTTAAGCCGCAAAGAACGCAAAGGACGCAAAGAGGATAAAAATGAGGTTTGAGAGTGATTTCCGTGTGCCGCGTGTTGATCGGTAACAAGAAAAAACTCTTTGCGTCCTTTGCGTTCTTTGCGGCTTAAAACCCCATTGGCGCGCCTCTTTCAGATCTCACGCGGAGCTGCGGAGACGCGGAGGATCAGAGGGCACGTATGCGCGAATTTCAACGGCTCTACGGATTCCCAACCTTCCCAACGATAAAACTCCGCGGCTCCGCATCTCCGCGTGAGTTAAAATGTGGTTTTGCGTTTTAATTATTTTTCCGGTACGCGCTTACCGGATGAACCTCAAAAGAAAGGTTCTGACCCATGAAAACCCTGACGCTCCCGTTTTTTTCACTTTTGAGCGTTTTTCTGACGGCCGGAATCGCACTGGCCGACGTGTGGTTCCTGCCGTTTATCGACGCCGTTCCGGTTCCCGCGCAACACCAAACCTGGGTACCACCTGACGAGGATTCAGACTTGAAAGCGAAAAAAGACGGTTTGTACGAGTGGAAACGGGTCGAGCCGGACGGGACGGAAACGCCCGTGGTGATTCCCGAGGGGGTGACGAAGATCAAAACGGCAGAGTTTGCGCTCAATGACGCGTTGACGTCAGTGGTGATCCCCAAAAGTGTGACGAAGATTGAAGACCGGGCTTTCCGCAGCTGCAGCTCCCTGAAGACCGTGGTGATCCCCGAAGGCGTGACGAAGATTGGACCGTGGGCGTTCTATGGCTGCACTTCCTTAAAGTCCGTCATGATTCCAGACAGCGTAAAGGAAATCGGTCCGGGAGCATTCGCGTTCTGTACCGGTTTGACGGAATGGCCGATTTCCTCAAATCATCCTTTTTTCAAACGCGACGGAAACGTTTTGTTGACTAAAGACGGGAAGAAACTGGTCGCCTGTCTTCCTCCGGCAAAGGAATACCGGATTCCTGAAGGGGTGACGGAAATTGGTGACTATGCGTTTTATGGCTGCGTTTTCTTAACGTCCGTGGAGATTCCTGAAAGCGTGACGGTGATCGGAGACTACGCGTTCGAGAATTGCCCGAATCTGACGATCCACGCGCCAGCGGGGGCGGAGGCGGAGGAATATGCCAAGTGGTATCAAATCCCCTTTAACCGCGTACCGGGAAAATAATTAAAACGCGAACAATTTCGGCGTATGTTGTTTTTGGCTCACGCGGAGCTGCGGAGCCGCGGAGATTTATTGTTGGGATGGTTGAGAATTCGCGCCTCCCCAGTCTCTAATCCTCCGCGTCTCCGCAACTCCGCGTGAGATTTGAAAGAGGGGATGTACGCACTGGTCGGATGTTTTTTTTGAAACGACGAGGGAAGTGGAGTCTTCCGGAGTGTGACAGTACCGAAGCCGAAGGTTTCATTTGCCGCTTTCACTTAGAGACCAGAAATTTGACGATGAAAACGGGTTTTCTCGTGGGGAACGTCCAGCGCGCCTCCGCGGCAAACGCCTCTTTGAGGCGGTATTGCCGCAAGGGAAAGCGATGAATGTCGCTTGCGCGACTGTATCATCGCACTCCAAATTAATGCACTTCGTCCAGTTTTACGAAACGGCGTTCTTCCGCCGCGATCAGGGCCGCTTCCAGAATGCGCTGGGTCTGGTACGCGTCCTCGAAAGTCGCCAGAGGGATGAGCGGCTCCTGGCCGTTCACCATGCGCAGGACGTCGTACGCCATGTTCGTGAACGTGTGCTCGTAGCCGATCAAATGCCCGTCCGGCCACCAGTTTTTCACGTACGGATGATCCGCGCCGTGCGTGCAGAGGATCGTCGTCCAGCCCTGGACGCCCGACGGGACACGAGCGTCGTAGTACTGCAGCTCGTTCGCCCGGTCGAAGCAGAATTTTAACGAGCCTTTCGTCCCGTTGATCTCGAACCCGTGCGTGTTTTTGTTCCCAGTCGCGCGGCGGGTCGCTTCGAAACTTCCCACCGCCCCGTTCGTGAATCTGGCAAGGTAAAGTACCGCGTCATCGACCGTAACATCGTCCCAGATCTCCTCGTCGGCCTGGCACTCGGCGATGGTCATGCGACTCGTGCCGGTCTTCATCACGCGGCGCTTTTTGATGAACGTTTTGCTGACGGCGCCGCAGATCTCCTCGACCTCGACGCCCGCCACAAAGCGCGCCATGTCGGTGATGTGGGCGTTCAAATCGCCGTGAGCCCCGCTTCCAGCCAGTTCCTTTTTGAAGCGCCACCGCATCGGGATCGTTTCATCGGCCCAGCCCTGAAGGTACGATGCGCGGACGTGCAGGATCTCGCCCAGTTCGCCGGCCTTGACGAGCTGGTGGGCGTAGGCGACTGCCGGGACGCGCCGGTAAATGTACCAGACGAAAGCCGGGACGTTATTCCTGCGGGCCGCCTCGGCCATTTCCCGGGCGTCGTCGAGCGTCGCGGCGATCGGCTTCTCGCAGCAGCAGATCTTCCCGGCGTCCAGAGCGGCTTTGGCCGGCGGGGCGTGCATGAAGTTCGGCGTCACAATATCGACCAGGCCGATTTCGGGGGACCGGACCGTTTCCTCCCAGTTGGTCGAGGCGTTGGCCCAGCCCCATTTTTTCGCGAAGATCTCGGGCTTTTCGGCCTCCATCCCGTACACCGTGTGCATGACCGGCACGACTTCCGGATCGAAGAATTTGCAAACCTGGCTCCATGCGTTGGAGTGAGACCGGCCCATGAAGCCCTGGCCGATCATGGCGACGTTGATTTTTTTCTGAGTCATGGCAGATTCCTGAATTCTGAGGGGTAAAAAATGAAAATCGGTCCTTTTAATATAGCACCGGCGGAACGCTTTGTCAAGCGGCGGGAGAAAATTTCCACCTTTTTTAAAAGATTTGGAGTTTTTCAAAGGGTTTTACCCCGGGAGGGCTTTTAAGGATCTGGGTTTTGTGGTAGAATAATCATGAATTAGGAATGCGTAATGCGTAATTAAAAAAATGGGTTCAAGTCTTTCTGAAACCACATTACGCGAAGCGATAATTGAGAATTACGCATTACGAATTACGCATTGACCCCCTTTTTCCTCCTGGTTTTTTTGAGGACCAAATTTCATGAACACCGCACAGAAAACACTTTTCGACCGTCCAAGCCGTACGAAAATCGTCGCAACGCTGGGGCCCGCTTCCAATTTCGACGAGATGCTTCAGAAACTCATCTACGCGGGAGTTGATGTTTTCCGGATCAATGCCGCGCACGGGACCATCGCGGATTTCGAGGTCACGGTCGCAAATGTTCGAGCAGCCTCGGAAGCCACCGGGATACCGGTCGGGATCCTGATGGACCTCGGCGGACCGAAAATTCGTTTGGGCACTCTGCCGAATAACGAGCTGGACCTTCCGAAAGGAGGCAGTCTTGCGTTCATTTCGCCGGAATTCGTGAAAAGCGCTTCCAAATCCTCCGAAATCGCCGGGATCCCTCATTTAACCTGCACTTATGAGCCGTTGGTCAACGAACTGAATGTGGGGGACCGGATCGTGCTGGCTGATGGAACCGTGGAACTCCGAGTCACGGAAGTTGCGGCGAAAAAAGATCAGTGGGCGAAATGTGAAATTCTGCAAGGTGGGACCGTCCGAAGCCGTCAAGGGGTGAACCTCCCCGGCGTGAAACTCAGCATCCCGGCGATGCTCGATGTGGACCGTGAAAACGCTGCGTGGGCGGCCCGCAATGGAATCGATTTTCTCGGTCTGAGCTTTGTGCGTCACGCTTTTGAAATTGACGATCTGAAACAGATCATCGAGGAAAACGGCGGCACGACGCGCGTTGTCGCGAAAATTGAAAAGCCCGAGGCGCTTGAAAACCTTGAGGAAATAGTTCAGGCGGCCGATGCGGTCATGGTGGCTCGCGGAGACTTGGGTGTTGAAACGGACATTGCCCAGATGCCGGTCCTGCAGAAAGAAATCATTCGGCTCTGTCACGAAATGCGTCGGCCTGTGATCGTCGCGACGCAGATGCTTGAATCGATGACGCATAACAATCTCCCGACCCGGGCCGAAGTGACGGACGTTGCCAACGCGATCCTCGACGGTGCAGACGCGGTGATGCTTTCCGGTGAGAGCGCAGTGGGGGATTTCCCGGTTGAAACGGTGGAAATGATGCACCGGATCGCGCTCGGCACCGAGGACGAGGTGAATTCGGAAACGTTCCACTTCATCCCGGAAAACTCGCCCTTCGGACTGGTCCTGGAATCCATCTCGCAGAACGCCTGTGATTTGGCGGAGCAGCTGGGGGCCAAATATCTCATCACCACGACGGAAACGGGATCAAGTGCCCAGAGTCTCTCGGTAAATAGGTGTCCGACACGGATCCTGGCCCTGACCCACTCGGAGGATACGCTTCGGAAACTGTGCCTCGACTGGGGTGTGATCCCGCTCATGATCCCGGGGATGGAGCGCACGACGCAGGAAATCATGCTTTACGCTCTGAAACTGTTGAAAAAAGAAGGTCTTATCCAGACGGGTGACCGCCTGATTCTCGTCTCGGATGCGACCATCGAAACGACCTACAGCGCGATTGCGGTTTATGAGGTTGACTGAAATTCCCAGTTAAGACCTC
>JAFTCU010000034.1 GCA_017454585.1 Thermoguttaceae bacterium
CGGATTTTCTTCAACGCCCCGGTCGGGCAAATGTTGCCGCAGGCCGTGCAGTTTTCGTCACAAAAGACGCGGTCCTCGGCGTTTTTCGGAGTGAAATCCAGCGTCGGCGTCCCGTAAAGGGCCGGGCTTCCCAAATCTTTCAGCGTCGTGATCAGCCCGGTCGGGCATGCGCCCTCGCACGCCCCGCAGCGGGTACAGCGGGCCAGAAACGCCGATTCCTCAACGGCTCCCGGCGGCCGAAGTCGCACGACGGTCAGGATCTTCCCGACTGAGTGTTTCATCAAGGCCCACGCACCGGCGCAGACCCCGACCGAGGCGGCGACGAGGAACGCGCGGCGGGACGTGGAAACCGTCGGAGCCGGCGGGGTTTCGTCCTCCGACCCGATTTTTGCCGGTTTTCTCCACGCTTTCGGGTTCAGACGAAACAGAATTTCCTGAGCGCCGCCGCAGGGGCAGACGCTCCAGCACCAGAAATTCGGGGAAAAGAGGACCAAAATGCCGATCAGCCCCAGAAGCCACCGCGCCCAGGGTACGTGATGCGCTCCGTCCAGCACGACGAGCGGCTCGAGAAAAAGGAACGTGAACCCGCCGAAAAAAAGGCCAAGAAACGTCAAAGCGGCTAAAAAAGGGCCGAGGGTTTTTCGGGTGGATTTTACGGCAGGAGCGTGAAGTATTCGGCGCACCAGCCTCAGAACGTCCTGGAGAAAACCGAGCGGGCAGACCCAGCGGCAGAAGAAACGTCGGTTCCAGACGCAAAGGCCGAGCATGACCAGCCCGACCGCGATCGAAACGGCGCCGAAACCCGCCGCGGTCCATGTGAAGCAGTTCGCGAGGAACAAAAACGGGTCGGCCGCCCTCACCCCTTCAAGGACCGAGGGGTGGAGGGTTCCGACGTGCAAAAGCGCCATGAAAACGGCAAAAACCGCGATTTTCAGAAGCCAGCGTTTCACGGTTTGGGCCTTTACTCCTTACTTGAAAACTCCCGGATGCTCCGAGAAGAAAACCATTGCGCGTTCCAGAGATTTGGGGAAGAAATAGTCCATCCCTTTCATCACCTTGCCGAGGAAAAACGGGATGATCTCCATTTTCCCCTTCTGGATCGCCTTGAGCATTTGTTTCGCGACGTACTCCGGAGTGACCCGTTTGTGGTGCGGCCAGGTCGGTTCACCTGTGTTTTCGATGTAATCCGTAAAAAATCCCGTGTCGGTCGAGCCGGGGCAGACGACCAAAACGTCGATCCCGTAGCGGTGGAATTCCGTCCGGATCGACTGGCTGAACGCCCGGATCGCCGCCTTTCCCGCGCAGTATTCGCTGTAGTGCGTCACGCCTCGCAGCCCCACGATCGAGCTGAGGTTTACGATCATCGGCGGGATCGGTTTCCCGGTCGTTTCAGTTTGCGAGGCCTCTTTCCACTTTTTCATCAGCGGGAGCACGAGCCGGATCATTTCCACCGGGGCGGTGAGATTCAGTGCCATGACGCGCTCAAGACGCTCGGGCGTGTTGGTTTCAAAGAGTCCTGAGGCGGCCGCGCCCGCATTATTAACCAAAACGTCCACGCCGCCGAAAGCCTCGACGCACCGGTTCACCACTGCCTCCCGGGTTTCCTGGAGCGTAATATCACCGACGACCAGTTCCACGGCGCAGTTCCCGCCGGTTTCCGACTCGATCTGGGCCTTGACTTCTTCGAGGAGCTGGGCCCGGCGTGCGGTCAGGACCAGTTTGGCTCCGGCTTTGGCGGCCTGGATGGCCAACTGACGGCCAATCCCGCTGCTGGCTCCGGTGAGAATGATGCGCGCATTTTTTAAATCCCGTTTCAAAGTTTTATCCTCATTTCTGTTGAATTCAAATAATTATTGAAGTTTAAGCTCTGCCTGCAATTCACGAACAAGTATTGCGCTAAAATCAATTCCAGCGGCCTCGGCCATGTTGTAGAGGTCGAGCGGAACAAATGTCTTGACTTCCTTTTCATTGAAATCTGGCAGTGTTACTTCTACCAAAAACACCTGCTCATTCTCTGTCAGATCGAATGAATTTTTGTCAGATGGAGTAGGAATTTCATCGCCGTCTTCCAACATTCCAGCAAGATGAAGTTCAAGAGCATCGACTGCATTCCGCTGACATTCTTCCAGAGAAATTCCGGTTGTTGTACAACCCTGAATGTCTGGAAATGAAACGCAGTAGTTCATGATTTCATCATATTTTTCTGCGATTGCAGGAAAAACAAACTTTTTCATCTTGAAATCCTTTCTTATTTCCCGTGGTAAAGCAAGGGATTGAAAAATGATTTTTACTTAAATTTTACACCAGACTGCTCTTCAATACTTTTGAGCGTTCTACCAAAAATCTCATCATGTGAAGTTGAAACAGTTACACGACCTTTTTTGGAATTATGCGCAAACTGTAAATGTCCTCATTTTGATTCTATCTGGTACCAACCATTTTTCTTCAGTTGAGTAATAATTTCTCTGACTTTAAAGTGTCTCATTTATATTTCCTCAACCACAGGATATAAAGTGCTTTGGTCTCATATTTTAAGCTTTTTCAGGATTAATTAATTCTCCTCACTGATGAAACAGACCACGCTTTGCGGAGCGATCTCCACCCCCTGCTTCGTATTGACCGGATCGCCTTTGAGAAGCGGGTCAATGTCGGCGGGCGATGGGTTGGCCGTGTTCACGAAAAGCCGCCACGGCAAATCGCGTACTTCCCTTGGGAAGGTGAACGTCGTGGGGGTCGGCTCCGCGTGGTAGATCACCAGCAGGAGACGGCTCTTCGGGCTTTTCTCTCCCGGGTTTACGGGGCCATCACTGGCCCCGCTCGCCATGGCCGCCGCAAGCATGCAGACCAGCGTCGAGGTCGAGGAGTCGGACCAGTCGAACGGCTCGCCGTCGAACCGGAACCAGCTCACATCGGGAAACCGCGCCTCGGGGCCTTCCGGTTTGCCCGTGAGGAAATGCTCCCGGCGAAGCGTCGGCTCCGAGCGGCGGAATTTGACCAACGACGAAACGAAACGGACCAGTTCGGCGTTTTCCTTGACCTTCTCCCAGTCGAACCACGAGACGGGCGAGTCCTGGCAGTACGCGTTATTGTTCCCGCCCTGCGTTCGGCGGCACTCGTCCCCCATCAGGATCATCGGCACTCCCTGGCTGAAGAGGAGCGTCGCGAGGAAATTCTTGATCATGCGCAGACGCACCGCCTCGATTTTTGGATCATCGGACGGGCCCTCCACGCCGTAATTCCGGGAAAAATTCTGATTCTCGCCGTCGCGGTTCCCCTCGCCGTTCTTCTCGTTGTGCTTCTGATTATACGAGACCAGGTCGCTCAGGGTGAACCCATCGTGCGACGTTACGAAGTTAATACTATGGTATGGCGCGCGCCCGCCCGCCTTGTAAAGGTCGCTCGACCCGGCCAGGCGCGTGGCGAGAAGATTGGTCATGAACGAGTCCCCACGCCAGTACCGACGCAAATCGTCCCGACAGCGGCCGTTCCACTCCGCCCAGCGCGAGTTACTGAAACTTCCAACCTGATACGCGCCTGCAGCGTCCCACGCCTCCGCGATGATTTTCGTCTCGGAAAGAAGCGGGTCCTCCGCGATCGTTTCTACAATCGGCGGGTTCGTCATCAAATTCCCCCATCGGTCACGGCTCAAAATCGACGCGAGATCGAACCGGAAACCATCTACGTGGTAATTGTGGACCCAGTAGCGAAGGCAGGAGAAAATCAGCTCACGGACGATTGGGTGATTCCCGTTCACAGTATTCCCGCAGCCGGAATAATTTTTGTACCCGCAAAGATCATTTTCCAGCATGTAATAAATGGGATTTTCAAGACCTTTGAACGAAAGTGTCGGGCCATACTGATTCCCCTCGGCAGTATGGTTGAACACGACGTCGAGGATCACCTCAATTCCGGCACGGTGCAACTCGCGAACCATTTCCTTGAACTCTCGGACCTGTGATCCGGGTACTGCCGGATTGGAAGCGTAACCCTGGTGAGGCGCGAAAAACGCCACAGGGTCGTAGCCCCAGTAATTCACGTGAGGCGGAAGCTCCGAGTGAGTTTTGTACTTGAACGACGGGTCCTGCGCCAGAAACTCGTGGACCGGCATCAGTTCCACGGCCGTGATCCCAAGTGACTTTAAGTACGGGATTTTTTCGACCACACCCTGGTATGTACCCGGGAA
>JAFTCU010000035.1 GCA_017454585.1 Thermoguttaceae bacterium
AATGAACCTCCCCGTCTCCGGCGGCGGCTACTTCCGGCTTTACCCCTACGCCCTGACGCGGCATTTCCTTAGGCGCATCAATCAAAAAGAGGGTCGGCCGTTCATTTTCTACGTGCACCCGTGGGAGGTGGACCCCGAGCAACCGGTCCTTCCGTTCGGCTCCCGTGCGACCCAGTTCCGGCATCGGGTCGGACTGAAACGGAATTTGGCGAAACTGAGAAAACTTTTACGTGATTTCCAGTTTTGCACACTCTCTGAGGCGATTCAGGTCGAAAAAGAGAAAACAGGAAATTTTAAGTAGTCAAATTTTCCCTAAAAAACGGAATGAATATTTTATTCATCACGCACCGCTTCCCCTACCCGCCGAACCGCGGTGACAGCATCCGGTCGTTCCACTTTCTGGAACGTTTCGCGGCCATGGGCTCCGTCTCACTCGCGTCGCTTTATGATGAGGAACCATCTGCAGAAACGCGTGAAGCGCTGGGGAAACTCTGCCAAAACGTCGTGGCCTGCCGGTGGGGGCACAAACGCCGGTGGTTTCGCGCCGCCTGCGCCCTGATGAACGGGAAAACCATGACGGAGGGCCTTTTTTTTCGTCACGAATTCCGAAACAAACTGAGGAAACTCGTTTCCCAGACCCAGTTCGACCGGATCGTCGTTTTTTGCTCCAGCATGTTCCAGTACCTCGACGTTCTGAAGGGGACGCGGAACGAACAGACGCCGGTCGTCGTGGACCTGGTGGACGTGGACAGTCAGAAGTGGTTCGACTACGCTGAAAAGGCGCGCGGCTGGAAACGGCTCGTTTTCAGGACGGAGGGCCGACGGCTGCGAAAGCTGGAAATCCAGATCGGAAACCGCTGCTCCGCCCTGCTCGCCGTCACTCCCGAGGAGACCGCCCTTTACAAAAGTTTTGCGGTGGGGAAGATCCCGGAATCCCTGCGGATCGAGACGATCCCGAACGGCGTGAAGACCGATTTCTTCGACCCAACACTTCCAGAACTGGCGGCGATCCCCGAGATCCCGCACCGGCTGGTTTTCGTCGGAGCGCTCGATTACCGCGCGAATGTCGGCGGCGTGGAGTGGTTCGTCCAGCACGTTCTGCCGCCTCTGCGGGGACGATTCGCCGACTGTCAGTTCGATGTCGTAGGGAGCAATCCGGTTTCCTCGCTCGTTCATCTGGCCGAAACGGAACCGGGAATGGATCTGGTCGGAACCGTTCCGGATGTTCGTCCGTATTTAAAGCGTGCGTCTGTCGTGGTGATTCCGCTCCAGGTCGCCCGCGGCTTACAAAACAAAGTGCTTGAGGCGTGCGCGATGGCGCGGCCCACAGTCGTTTCGCCCTGTGCGGGAGAAGGCATCCAGCGTCTGACCAATGACGATTTTCGGGTCTGCGCCGAGCCGGAGGAGTGGGTCGAAACCCTCACAAGACTTTTCCTCTCAAACGAGGAACGCGCAGCATTAGCCCAGCATGGGCAGGAACTCGCAGAACAAAATTACGGCTGGAACGCTCAGCTGCGAAAGCTGGAAAACGTTCTTGAAGTTGTCAACAGATAGTTTTCAGTTGTCAGCGGAGGAACCGAAAACTAAAAAACTCAAGGAGAGAACAGGAAAGATGAAAGGCGTACTTTTTGTATATATGCTGGCCACTCTGGGAATGTGCTGTGGCTTTTTCTCACCTTTCATCGGAGTTTGCATTTACGTTCTGTTCGGTGTGATGGCTCCGAACGCTCTATGGTACTACTCTCTTCCTCCAACATATCTGAATACCGGGTTTGGTTTCTCGGAAGTCGTCGCGTACCCGATGATCCTCGGCTGGTTTATGAACCGCTGTGGAAACTTAAACATTGGAAAGGCGTACATGCCACTTTTCCTTCTTTGCGGATACAATCTCTGGGTTTTTATTTCCATGATGTTTACGAGCTGGTCACCCGCTGGTTTCGCTCAGGTCCTTATGAATGTCCGCCTCCTTTTGGCGATTTTCATCGTAATTTCTCTGTGTGATACACTTCAAAAACTCCGAATTATTATCTGGTGCCTCGTATTTGGTTCAGGGTTTGTGGCTTATGAGCTTAACATGTCGTACCTGAGCGGCTTTAACCGCCTTCAGATGGTCGGTTACTCCGGGATGGATAATAACTTCTTCGCCGTCTCGATGGTGGTCGGTGCCGTGGTGGCGTTTTTCACCGGCCTGTCCGAACGGAATATCGTGTTAAAAGGCCTGGCGTTTTTGGCCGCAGTACTTCAGGCACACGTGGTGATGTTTTCCATGTCCCGTGGCGGTATGCTCGGGCTTGGCATCGCAGGCTTCTTTGCTTTTCTTACTCTTCCAAAGACGGGGAGCAATATGGCCCTCTATGCGCTCTTTGTGGTCGTAGGTATTTCCCTGTTCGGCCCCAGTGCGCAGGAACGTTTTTTCTCATCCTTCAAAAACATGGAAGACCTGGACGGTTCCGCCCAGTCCCGTTTGTTCAGCTGGAAGAACTGTATGGTTTCGATCAAAGAGAAACCGTTATGGGGGGTGGGTGTGCAAAAATGGGCCACTTATTCCGCTTCCCGGTTTGGCGTGACACTGGAAGCGCACTCAACCTGGCTCCAGGCGGCCGTAGAATCCGGAATCCCAGCCCTTTTCTTCCTTTTGGGATTTTTCATGCTCACGGTTCTGCGGCTTATTCCGTTCGTTTGGGGGAGTCGAAAAGTACCTGACCCCCGAATAGCAACGTATATGCAAATGACCATCACAGGTACAATGGCGTACTGCATCTCCGCCCAGTTCGTCTCGTTGTATGCCATGGAAAACGTTTTCTATATGGCGACGGTGGGACTGGTTTGCCTGAAACTCGTCCACCTGAAGCAGGTCGCGGACGCGGAGGAAGAAACCGCCCGAATGTTTGAGATGCGTAAAGAAATGGAATATTCCCTGATGAGTTAAACCTTTATGAGAGCTTCCAATTCCATTTTTGCCAATGACCCGGTTGCCGGCACGGACCACTCCGCCACGCTGGCGATTTACCGAATCACGCTCCTTGGAGCATTCCTGAACCTCGTCCTCGTCGTCATTAAATTCGTCGCGGGGTTTCTTGGGAACAGTTCCGTCCTGGTGGCGGACGCCATGCACAGTTTGAGCGACTTCGTGACCGATTTCGTTCTGATCCTCGGCGCGAAATACTGGGCTGCGGACGCGGATGAGGGCCATCCCTATGGCCATGCCAAGCTGGAAACCATCGTGACCCTTTTCATCGGAGTCGCGCTGATCATCGTCGGCGGGCGGCTGATCCTCGGGGCCATTTCAACGCTGAGCTCCATGATTTTCGACGAATCGTACCACCACTCCATGCCGGGAAGCATCGCGTTCATCGCCGCTCTGGTTTCGATCCTCGTGAAAGAATTTCTGTACCGGATCACGGCAAAAGTCGGGCGAAATGTTCATTCCTCGGCCGTCGTGGCGAATGCGTGGCATCACCGGTCCGACGCGCTGAGCTCGATTCCCGCGGCGCTGGCGGTCGGCTGCTGCCTCCTCTGGGGCGAAAAGTACGCATTTCTGGACCCGGTCGCGACGGTCCTCGTCGGCGGGATGGTCTTTTATGCCGCCTGGACCATTCTTTATCCAACGTTCGGAACGCTGATGGACGCGGGAGCGTCGAGGGAAACCATTCAGAAAATCTCAGAAATAGTGAAAGCCACGCCGGGGGTCAGTAACCCGCACCACATCAGAACCCGCAGCATGGGCCAAGGGTACGACGTGGATCTTCACGTTTGGGTCAATGGAACCATGACCGTCCACGAAAGCCACCAACTGGCCCACACCATCGAAAAAACGCTCAAGCAGGCCCCCGATCTGAAGATCCTCGACGTCATCATCCACATCGAACCGGAAGGGGAGACCGGGGAAGATTAAAGACGGAAATCTGAGATCACTGGTAAACCCGGACGTAATCGATCTCGTACGTCATCGGGAACGCGGAATCGTCGATCCCGTGCTGACCGCCCCAGCCGCCGCCGATCGCCGTGTTGATGATCAGGTAGTGCGGTTTGTCGAACGGCCACGGGTCGATCTGCATGTCGCCTCGCTTGAACGTGTAGTAGAGATGATCGTCCACGAAAAAGTCCATCTTGTCGGCCGTCCACTCCACCGCATAAACGGCAAAGCGGTTTTCCACGTTTTCCAGACGAATATGATCCCCCTTGCCAACGTGATGGCCGTCGTGAGCCGCGTGGACTGTCGCATGGATCTGGGTCGGGTTGAAACCGACGTACTCCATGATGTCGATCTCACCGCAGCGCGGCCAGCCGATTTGGTGAATATTCGTGCCGAGCATCCAGATGGCGGGCCATGAGCCGCGGCCGGTCGGGAGTTTGGCGCGGACTTCGATTCGGCCGTAGGTCCAGGACGCTTTGCCCTCGGTCGTAACGCTCCCGGACGTGTATTTCGCCTTCTGGCCATTTTCTTCGTAATCCTCGCGGAAGCTCTTGATCACGAGTTTTCCGTTCTTCAGGAAAACGTTTTTCTCGCGTTCTTTCGTATAGAACTGGGCTTCATTGTTCCGCACAAAGCCGTGCTCGTAGCCCCATTTGGCGGGGTCGGGGAGGCCAGTGCCTTTGAATTCATCGTTCCAGACGAGCTTGAGCGTCTGGCCGTCGTGCGTCTTGACGGTCTGCGGAACGCGCGCCAGGCAGAGCGCAGGCAGCAAAATGGCGAGGCAGAAAATCAGTTTTTTCATGTTGGTTTTCCTTTGAGTCAGAGGTTAAATGATTTAAACTCATAATTGAAGGAAGTTCCAGAAATCTCCCATTCCAAACACCAAACCCGTTTCACTTTAACCCTTTCATTTAAACACGGATTTTCACGGATTCAAAGGATTAAAAGGGTTTCGTTGATTTGATAAAAAAAGGAGAATAAGATTAAAAAATTCTCGTTGAATAATCTGTGGAAATCCCTCTAATCCGTGAAAATCCGTGTTTAAATTGAGGTTTGAACCAAACCTCACTTACTCTTGGGAAAAGAGGGTGATGTTTTTGAAACTTCCTTATATTCAAACAATTTAGTGGACTTAAACCCGTTCATTTTTCATGGATTCCGCGGCACACTTCCGGCACAAACCCTGAAAATCGATCGTGTAGTCCAGAACGATGGCCCCATCCGGAACGTACTCCGATGGAAGGGTGAATGGAACTTCCTCGCCGCACGGAATATCGTAAACCGCCCCACAATCGACGCAAATCAAATGGTGGTGCGGATACATGAACGCATCGTAGCGCATCGAGGAGCCAGGATGGTTCAAACGGCGAATGATCCGGCATCGGCTGAGCTGCTCCAAAATTCTGTAAACGCTCATCCGTGAGACTCTCTCGCAAGCTGGATGAAGCCTTTCAAAAATCATGTCAGGTGTGGGATGATTGTGCATTTCCCGGAGCGTCTGATACACGAGAAAACGCTGGACCGTGGCTGCAAGGCCATGCTGGTTACACAGTTCGCGAAAAGCGATAAATTCCGGGTCGTTTTTCGTCATTTTATCCTCGTTCCACTTGAGTTTCGAGTAAGGCCTCAAACCCGATCAAACTACTGCGCGTCGTGATGTTCACGGGCGATCGTGAGGAATTTCTCCAGTGCCTTCGAATCGTTCAGGTTCAGAATTTTCCGAATCGCGTCAAACTGCCGCTCGAAACGCTCCATCGCGGCCAAAACGTTCTCCCGATTATCCATCAAAATATCACGCCAGATCTCGGGACTTCCGCCCGAAAGCCGGGTCATGGAAGCGTAGCCCGTCCCGGTAAACGGGTAAAGCTCCGGATCCGTGACGGCCGAAAGCACGCAGGAAAGAAGGTGCGGCAGATGGCTCGTCCGCGCAAGTACCGCATCATGCTCGCTCGCTGGCATAAAAACCACGTTCGCGCCGACCGCTCGCCACATTGCCTCAACTTTCTCAAAAGCGTCTTTCGGCTCGCGGTTTGTCAGGACGGTCGTTTTTCCCACGTACAGATTTTCGTCTGCCGCGGCCGCGCCGGAGGTTTCCTTCCCCGCGATCGGGTGCCCGCCGATGAAGACGCAGCCGTCCGACTCGCAAAGGGCCTGGAAGTCCTCAAAAATCGACGCTTTCGTGCTTCCCACGTCCGTGAAAATGGTCCCGGGCCGTACAAACGGAAGGGTCTGGCGGATCGTCAGACCGATCGTCTCGACCGGGGTACAAACCACGACGATCTCCGCGTCAGAAACGGCCTCTTCGAGGGAATCAGCGATCTGGGTGATGCAACCTCCCGCCAGCGCGGTTTCCAGATTAGACCTGCGGCGGCCGTAGCCGGAGATTTCCTGCACGGCCCGATTTTTAAGGAGCGCTTTTCCCAGTGAGGCCCCGATCAGACCAACGCCGATGATCGCGATCTTGTTCATCGAATTCGCTTCCCTGACCCTAAACTTTTAATTCTTCTTCTGTTCTTTCGCCCACGTGTCTTTCAGCGTCACGGTGCTGTTGAATACGCGCTTTTCCGGCGTCGAGTCTTTGTCGCAGCAGAAGTAACCGAGGCGCTCAAACTGGCACCTGTAGCCCGGTTCCACCGATGCAAGCGACGGCTCGACCTTGCAACCGGTCAGGACTTCTTCGGACTTCGGGTTGAAATTCGCGTCGCCCGTTTCCGGGTCCTTCACGAGCAGCGGCTCGGGGAAAAGACGCACTTCCGCGTCAACAGCATGTTCGGCAGAAACCCAGTGGATCGTCCCCTTCACCTTGCGGCCGTCGGGGGCCTGTCCGCCGCGCGTTTCCGGGTCGTACGTGCATTTCAGTTCCACGACGTTCCCGTCGGCGTCCTTCACGACTTCCTCACACTTGATAAAGTATCCCCAGCGCAGACGCACCTCTTTGCCTGGCGCAAGGCGGAAGTACTTCTTCGGCGGATCTTCCATGAAGTCATCCTGCTCGATGTACAGCTCGCCCGTGAAGGGGATCTGGCGCGTGCCGTCTTCGGGCCGCTCCGGATTATTCACTGCGTCGAGGTAATCTACCTTTCCCGGCTCCCAGTTCGTGATCGTGACCTTCAGCGGACGCAGGACGGCCATGACGCGCGGCGCCACGGCGTTCAGATGCTCACGGACGTGGAACTCGAGCAGACCCATATCGACGCAGGAATCGACTTTGCTCACGCCGATGGTTTTGCAGAAATTCCGGATCGATTCGGGCGTGTACCCGCGCCGGCGGATCCCGCAGATGGTCGGCATACGGGGGTCGTCCCAGCCGCGCACGGCGCCGGAATTCACCAGCTTGAGCAGGAGGCGCTTGCTCATGACCGTCCCGGAAAGATTCAGACGCGCAAATTCGATCTGGCGCGGATTGTAGATCCCCAGCGTCTGGCAGAACCAGTTGTACAGCGGGCGGTGATTCTCGAATTCCAGCGTGCAGATCGAGTGCGTAATGTGCTCGATCGAGTCGCACTGACCGTGGGTAAAGTCGTCC
>JAFTCU010000036.1 GCA_017454585.1 Thermoguttaceae bacterium
GCCAGAGCCAGGTCCGCAATTCCACGGCCGCGTGGTCGGTGAACTCGGTGCAGAACGGCGCGTGCGGCCCGCAGCAGACGTACGTCCAGAACCGGGCGCCCTTGGCTTTCAGAGGCTCCGCCAGCTCGTGATTGTAATTGTGCGTCACGGGGCACCAAATGTCGATTTTGCCGAGGTTTTCCTTTTCAGCCTCATCGACCGCAGGCTCCTCGGTGAGCATGGTCGGGATTTCCGGCGCATACCGTTTGATCCGGTTCATTCCGTTACGAACGAACTCGTAGTCTTTCTGGCTCGGCTCGTCAAACCAGTACGTGTAGCACATTTTCAGCCAGCCTTTTTCTCTGAAATGGTTCTGGATCTGCTCCACCTCGCTGCGGAACATCGCTTTGTATTCCGGCGTGTCCTCACCGAAACCGAGGAGATTCGGCTCCCAGCGCTTCTGGTACGTGCCGCCGCCCATGCCCTGGATGGGAAGGCGCAGGCCGGTGAAGTGGTATTTCTCAACCGCTTTGGCCATCGCCGCGTCGAAAGCCGTGAAGTCGATCTCCGCCCGCGAATTCTCCGGGTTTTCTTTGTCGGCGACAAAATTCACCTTGAACGGGTCCAGCGGGACCGGGTTGTACGGGCTGATCCGGTACCGGCTCAGGAGTTTGAAGTATTTGTCGAGCAGGACCCGTTTGTCCTCGTCCGTCTTGACGCCGTGGTACTTCCAAACCAGATTCGGATTGAACCCGAAGGCGGTCTCGATCGTGTTGAACTTCGGCAGCGCAAAGCCCCAGACGCGCAGCAGGACCGGGACTTCCGCCGATTGCGTCCGGCCGTTTACGGTCAGCTTGAGCGTGAGTTTCGTCCGGTACATTCCCGCCGGCGTTCCTTCCGGGACGTAAACCGTGATCCAGACTGGGCAGTTTTTCCCGGCCGGGGCCGTAAATTCGCCCGGCAGCGGCGGCAGGGCGTCGGGCCAGAAATCGCGCACGCCGGTGGAGTCCGTCGGGTGCGAAACGTAGTGGTAGTAAACGCTCCTCAGCTCGACGTTGGCCGCCGGGATGACGTTCTGCCCGTCGCGGGATTTCAGATCATCGGCGACGCTGACGGAAACTTTTGCGTCTTCCTTCGGCACGACGACCAGCTGCGCAGATTCGTAATCGTTCCCGGCCGCGGCGAGGAAAAGGCCCTTGGACTGCGGGCCTTTGGTCGGCTCAGGCACGCGGCGGGTCAGCGGGATCTTGTGCATCGCGCCGCAGTGCCAGAGCAAAGCGTCCGTCAGCGGCGCGTCCAGACGCCAGCCGTAGTCTTCACGATAAAAGTCCGGCACGTAGTACGAGCAGCGCAAAACGCTCGTTTTGGCGGTGCCAGAAGCGTCTTTCCAGTTCAGCGTCAGGTCGTACGTGTGATCTCCCGGCTCGCCTTTCGGAAGCGCGTATTTAAAATCTTCCGGGAAACCGACGTCACCGGAAACGAATTCCCAGAAATGCGTCTGGCCGACGATTTCCGAGCTGGAGGCCTGATCGGTTTGCGCCTCGCTGTTTCTGGTGTTGGCCATGAAACGAAAACGGTGAAGCTGAAGGGTGGTCGCTTCTTTCGAACTGTCGGACGCGAAACGGATCCAGACGCTCGGTGCGTCGAGCTGGTCCGCGGCTCCACTGGCGGTTCCGGCTTGGGTCAATTCGGCCAGAGGCTTCCAGTTCTGCCCGTCCACGGAGTATTGCGCGACCAGTTTGCCTTTGATGTAGTACTCGCAACCCATTTCCAACTGAATACTTTTGAACGTTTCTTCACCGGGTGCGCTGAATTTATAGACCAGTTCGGAATTCGCGCCGAAATTCCAGCGGCTGGAGTTGAAACTCGCGTTCCAGGACTGGAGCGTGGGCGAGCAGCCTCCCCCGGTTTTGGCAAACGACGACGTGAAGCAGTAGGTCCCCGAAACGGGATCGAACGTTTCGTTTTCCGTCAAGCCGTTCTTGTCGGCGCGGAGCGTAACGGGCAGGATCTCCGCCTCGGCAAACTGGAAAGTCGCGTTGGCCTTCCACTCGCCCAGGCGCAGATCGTCGGTTTTCGTTTCCGGCCGGATCGGGAACACGATCGTGTAGGTCTTCCATTCCGGAGAAAACGAGAAATCTTTATTGAAGAATTTGGGCCCGGTCATGCCGCCGTGGCCAGCGCCGAGAGTTCTGGCCTTGAAGCGAAACATTCCCAGCCCGCTGCGGGACGCCTGCCGAAGCTCATCGAACGGGAAATTGGCATAAACCCACGCCGAGGATCCCCCTTTGCCGGTCAGCTGGAGGACCGCGCCTTCCACGCCGTCCGCGCCGGGAAGGACCTCGCCGACTCCGCCGCTGGTCAACTTCCACGAGGAGTCGGAAAAATCGAATTTCATTCGCCCGCCTTCCAGCGCCGACACAGCAGAGGCCCAGACACTGAAAAGAGCGATCACAGTAAGCAAAAACAGTCGTTTCATTGGAATCCTTTCTTTTATTTAATCAGTTTTTCTTCCACAAGCGCGAAAATCTGTCGGCCCAGGTCGATCTTAGACCCCTTCAGGCGGGCGATGGTCTTGCCGGGACGGAGGAAGATTTCGACCTCGTTCTCGGTCGAGTCGATGGCCGACGGGCCGTTCAGGACGAGCAGGTCGCAGTTTTTCGCGATCATCTTCCGAAGCGCACGCAGGCGGATGTCCGCCGTTTCCAGCGCAAAGCCCACGACCCACTGCTTTTCCGATTTGGAAGTCCCGAGCGTTGCCAGAACGTCCGGTGTCTCGACGAAATGGAGCGTCAGTTTGTCCCCGGTCTTGGAGATTTTCTGTTTCGCGACCGCATCCGGCTTGTAGTCACACGGGGCGGCGACGCCGATCACGCCGTCAAACTGCGGGAAAAGTCGCTGGGCCGCTTCCAGCATTTCATCCGTGGTGACAACCGGCACGACCGTGGCTCCGGAGGGGTACTGAATCTCAACCGGTCCCGAGACGATGGTGACTTCGTGCCCTTTTTCGAGCGCCGCCGCCGCAAGCGCTGCGCCCATGCGCCCGCTCGATGCATTGGAAAGAAAACGGACCGGATCGATGTATTGCCGCGTCGGGCCGGACGTGATGAGGATCTTAGCCATTTTGGTTCATTCCTGATTTCGGATCAAAAAACCTTCCGGAAGCGCCTTTTCCGCGATCTCGGCTTCCGTTCCGAACGATTTCGGGATCACGATGACGCGCGGAGCGTTCGGGTCCATCGGCGCGGCGCAGGGGTTTTGCTTCACTTCCAGAACCGCGGGTTTGCCATCCTTCACCTCGGCGTGGACGAGGACTCCGCCGTACGCCGGCAGCGTGAACGAAAAGTCTTTCCACTCTTCCGGCACGCCGTAGAAAAGTCGGATTTCGTTCCCCCGGGAGAAGATCAGCATCTGGTTGACCGCCTGAACGCAAGTCCCCGCGGCGGTCGTGAACCACGGGTTCCGCACGACGTCTTTCTCGTTGATCTCGAACAGCTCGCCGAACGCTCCGCAGGTTTCCGCGGCTTCGCGCATCAGTTTGGCCGGGTACTTGTGGTCGCCGAAAACCGTCATGGTGATGGCCATTTTGCCGGCGTACCACGGGCAGACCGAGTTTCCGACCGGGTACATGTTGGCGTGAGAGCGGCCCTCAAAGAGGAATTTGTACGCGGTTTTCTTCTGCAGCTCGTGATCGCCGTCGAAAATGTCGTACGGAAAAATCCCGCTCAGCGTCGCGACGGTCGGCTCCTTGCAGCCTCGGTAGCCGATGTAAACGCCGTCATCGACGGGCAGCGACTCGACCAGTTTATCGGCCACGCGCCGGAAATTGGCCGCTTCCTCCGCATCGACGCCGAGCAGATCCGCAGCATCGGCCGCCGCGCGCATGGAATAGACCGCCCCGCAGGTCGTCATGAAGGCGTGGTCACGAGCCGGGCCGAGGCGTTCCAGATCGGTGAGTTTTCCGAGGTACATGGTTCCGTCCGAGTCCTCGTACGTCCAGTGGGAGAGGAAGTAGCGGGCGCACTCGAGGATCAGCGGGTAAGCCGTGCTTTTCAGGAATTCCCGGTCGTTCGAGTACAAATACTGCGTCCAGGCGCTGCGCGCGATGTTCGACGTGTGGAAAATGTGGTCGTTCCAGAAACCGGGAGGCGCGCCTTCCGTGCCGTCTTCGAGAGATTCCCAGACGAATTTCGCGCCGTAGGTCCCCTTCTGGCCGTAGTGGGCCACGCGGTACGTCGCCTTGGGGAGGACCGAGTGCCGGAAATCCGGACAGCGGCGCGCGATGGCGAGGTGGTTACTCGTCAGCGCCCCCTGATGAATGAACATTTCGTCCCAGCCGAAAAACCGGCCGTTCCAGAGAAACGGTGAAATGCCGACCGGGAACGACCACGGCGTCGCATCGACCCGAATGTGGTACTGGGCCGTTTCGTACATGCGCTGGATCATCGGGTCCGGCACGCTGACGGAGCTTTCCTCGTAGTACGCCTTCCAGTCGGCGGCGTTCTTCGCGTACAGACCGGCAAAACCCTCGGTCCGGATGCGCTGGATCGTCTTTTTCGTGAGCTCGTCGTACTTCACCTCGTCCAGTGTGTCCTTGAAAACGACGTAAAAAACCGCCTCTTTCGTCTCGCCCGGCGCCAGTTCGAGCGGCTTTTCCATTCGCGCGTCGGTCTTGCGCTCCCACTTCTTCCACGGCGGAAGCGCCTCCGATCCGTCCGGCTCGTAAATGCAGACCGTCCCGGGATCGCCGAGCAGAACGACGTTCCCCTGCTGGGTCGGGTGGCCGTAAAAATTGTAGTCGAAAACCGCCTGGGTGCCGTTCTCGCGCGTCTCCCAGTTCCCGATCAGCCGTCCCGGGAGGTGCTTCGAATCGGCGGCCAGGCCCATAAAATACCGGAGGAACGGCGTGACGCGGAGCGGGTTCCCGCTGGTGTTCGTCATTTCGCGGCGAATGACCAGAACGCTTTCATCGAGCGGCGCGAGAAACGTCATTTCCTGCTTCACGCCCGGAAACTGGTGCGTGCAGCGCATGCAGCCGTTCGGAACGTCGAGGGTCTGGGTCCACTCGTCGGCGGCGAGGAATTCTTTCCCGTCGATCTCCACCCCCTGCAGGAACCAGCCGAGGGTGAGCAGATCGTACTTCGGATCCCCGTAACGCCGCCCGGACCGGAAAACACCCGAGTATCGGCCTTGCGGCTGACTGCCGTTCCAATCGACCGCGAGCCAGAGCGACCCGTTTCCAAGGACCGGCGGCACGTAACGATCCGGGATTTGTGGACCGGAACCTTCCAGTGTATTCATCTCCAGCGGCACCATTCCCAGAACCCACGGCCCAAGAGTCAAGAGAAATAAAAAGAAAAAAATGATTCGTTTCATTTGAAATTTTCCATTAAAAAAACGGGGACGCCGCTGCCAAGGCTGATAATGGGGACGTTTCACCTCGTGTTTTACGGAGTGGAACTAAGGTTGTGGTTTATGCAAGATTTATTGAAATCTCTTCTGATGATGTTAATTATAGCCTGAAAATTCAGGTTGTCAAGCCCTGCGACTCCAAGGTCGTAAAGTATTATCGAGACTGTCCGATTTTAACGGTGAAACTTCGTTAGTTATTCGCGGTACTTCCGAACTCTCTGGTACGCACAAGGTCGAGGATCGAAATTTGCCCAAAACAAAAAACGCCCGAAACGACAATTCGTCCCGGACGTTTGAATAATGGTGAGGATTGGAACCACTTCAACCCGGTGGTCTTGCGCTGGTTTACGAGGTGTTCTTTCTCCTCGTCTTCCAGTTCGGACCAGAGGTCGTTGCAAGTGCAGTCAGTGATGGTCGGGAGGGCTTTCTGGGGTCCCGAGTCGAGCTGGCTGCGGAGCAGGCGTTTCCTCTTTTAACCCGTATTTACAAGTTTGAGGTTGAAATCATTTCTTTCATTATTCATTCTATTCTTTGTCTTTCCCCCAAACTTCGATCTCCGAGATTCCGTTATCGACCAGTGGGAAAGTCTCTTCAAGATTCGTCAGTGTGACCCACGCGCAGGTCTTGGCCGGGAACGTGAAGACTTGCGGCTCGGACGTGCATTTCAGCTCGATCGGGACTTCCTCACCCGTCGAGAAATGCAGCACGCTCTTCGTCCAGGTTTTCTGCTGGCCCTCGGTGAGTTTCAGCGTGATGACGATTTTTTCCGTCACGATCTCACGCCCGAAACTGACGCGCAGCCAAAGGTCGGTACGGCGGGCAGGACGCCAGTAGCTGGTCCCGTCCGTCTTGCCGTCGATCACGCAGATCGGCGAATATTCCGGCTTGTACATGTAGTGCGAGTTGCTTGACGTCCGCGGGAAACTGCGCAGCCAGTACGTGTAAGCGTCCGGGTTCACCGCGAGATTACGGACCGGGTTCCCCACCACATTCGAGCCGCCGCGGGCATTTCGGCCCTCTGCCATTCCGAAAATCGGGACCTTTCCGACCAGCGCGTCCTGATCCGCGACGAATTTCGCCTGCGCTTCCTGGCCTCCCAGCGGGCTGGCGGGGAAATCCGACGGCGCGAATTCCTTGCCGGTGGTCTGATGCTCGATCAGTTTATCGATCGCGTCGATCTCCAGCTCGGCCTGAGCCAAACGTTTCGCCTCGAAGTAGAGGTAAATCTGGCGCATCTGGTCGCGGTACACGTACCACGGCGAGAGTCCGGAGTCCCGCGCGTGGTTCAGTTTATCCCAGCAGTTCTGCTCCATCCAGGACCCGCAGAACGGAACGTTCAGGTCGATCCAGCACGCCACGAGGCGTTTTTCAGCGTCGGTGAGCTGCACACCGTAGTGCGACGGTTCGAGGTACTTCATCAGCGGACTCGAGGACGAACCGAACGAGTACGGCTTGACCATGCCGCAAGCGCCGCTGGCGTGCGCCCAGTTGATGATCCCCTTCCCGTTGTACTCGTCGGCCGAGTAACCGCCGGCACCCGGGTTCGGAATGTTCTTCGGGTCGCCGCCGAAGAAGGAGAGGTACGCCGGATCGCGGGTCGCGTCCGCCCAAACGCCGTGGAGGATCTTCGCGTTGTAGCCGAAATCGGTCAGCGCGAGGTAAGACTCGCTGAAGTAACGGCCGGGATTTCCCTGCGTCACTTTGCCGTAGGGCCTCATGCACGTGCGCCACTTCGCCCGGCTGTAAATGTCCTGCATCGTGTAGGGCCGCGTATCGCCCATCAGGTTGAGCGGAACGTCTTTCTTCGCCGGGTCTTTCCCGCCGTTGTGGCACTGGATGCAGTGCGCGTCCCAGATCGGCTGGATCTCACGCGTGTAGCTGAACCCCTTCGGAACGTCCATCCCCTGCGGAGCCTCGACGTTCAGGTACGCCATCGCACGCTTCTGGTGGTCGGTCAGGAAACGCTCCATTTCCTGCACCGGCTCGTCTCCCGGCGCGAAGAAGGGCTGGATCTTCTGCGGGGGCTTGCGCAGCGCGGCCGTGATCTGTTTATTATCGATGAACGTGTTGTTCTTGTCCTCGTGGCAGCCGATGCAGAAGAACTGCTCGCCCGGCAGGACCATCGTCCAGCTTCGCATGTTCTGGACCATCTGGCCCTTTTCGTCGAGCATCTGGAAGAAGACCGGCACGCGCGACGGGCACTCGAAGTAGCAGCTCCCGTCTTCTTCAACGTCCACTTCGCCCAAAACGTGCCGGACGTCGTACGCGCTGTTATTAATGCCGCACGGCGAGGTTTGGTGGCCGCCCCACGGGTGCAGACCGAGTGCAACGGTTCCTTTGACGCGGTAGTCCAGACCGACGATCCTCATTTTCTTGACCGTCCCCTTCGGGACGCCTTCCAGACCGGGGCCGAAATAGACGTTCTGCACGTAGAAGAAACCGGAGTTCAGCGACTCGTTGACCGGCGACATTTTCTGCGGCGGGAGAGGCCGGGCCTTTTCCGCAATGTGTTGACCGACCGAAATGACTGGGTCGTAGATCAGCAGTTCACGCCGTCCATCGACGTTCATCCAGTAAATGCCGAAGGACGGGGAACCGGGTTTTCCGTCTTTTCCGATCCCTTTCAGACCGCGAACGGGGCCGCCTTCCGGGGAGTAGCAAACCAGCAGATTTTCCTCATCAAGCGGGTACGGGTACTGGAACTGCTCGCCCTCGGTTCCGTGCACGACGTTTCCACCGGTGGTTTCGTGGCCCGTGTTTTCCAGGTTCGGCATCGGCCGCTTCGGCGCGAGGAAGTAAACGCCTTCACCCGCCTGCATTCCTTCCGAACGGTCGATCATGATGAGTTTCCCGCGCTGGTCTATGTGGTGCGCACCGGCGATCGCCATGACTTTCGTCGAGTTCGGGATCATCCGCCCGTACAGGACCGCCGCCGGGTACTGCGAATTGTTCCCGTAAAATTCGGTCTGGTTCGTGCCGTCGGCGTTCATCACGAAGAGCGTATGCAAGTAACCGGCGTTCCGGTCGGAGTATTCCCATCGGGTGTAGGTGATCCGGCCGTCGTTCGTGACGTGCGGGAAAACCGTGTGGCCGTGGTCAACCGCGAGGCGGTGAATGTAACGCCCCTCCGCGTCGCAGGTGAAGAGGTTACAGACGCTCGACCACCAGCACGGGGCCGAAATATTGCAGCGGGTCGAGGTGAAGATCAGGTTTCCGTTCGGAAGCCATTCCGGTTCCATGTCGGCCACGCCCGGGCCGACGGTGATTTGCTTAATGGGGGCGACGCTCCTGATGGGGAGGTCGTTCCCCGCTTCGTCTTTCATGTTTTGCAGCGGCGTTTCGGGCGTGGTTCCGCTCAGGTCCATCTTGTAGAGGTGGAAATCGTCGCCGTGGTCGTGGTCGGCTTTACGCATTGAAAAGACGAGCGTTTTTCCGTCGTAAGAAAGGCACGGGTCGCGTACGATCCCGGTCGGGCAGTCCAGGATGACGACCGTTTTGACCGTTCCATCTTCATTGATCCGCATCCGGCAGAGCTGCGAACCCATGCGCACGTCACGGCCGCACTCCCGGAAAATCGCGTCGGTGAGATGGTCGGTCATGGCGAACATGGCCTGCGCATCGCCGAAAACGAAGTGCTTGGCGTAGATGTAATCGCGCGGCTGGTCCTTGAAGTAGGCCAGACGCTGAACCCGGCGCTGGGCGCAGAGGCCGAAATAAAGGTCCTTCCACGCGGGGTCATTGGCCGGTTTTTTGGCGTCGAGGAGCGCTTTCAGGCCCGCTTCTCCCTGAGCCGTGTCGGCGCCGCCGGCTTTCAGTTCGTCGAGGACCTTCCGGACCATTTTCGCTTCGAGATCCGCGTTCTGGTCACTGACGAAAACGGGCGACGGCAGACGCGTTCCGGAATCCTGGTAGATCCAGTCCTGCTGGAGACGCTGCACCGGAAATGGGACCGTGTGACGGTTTGCAATGTCCTGTTCCGAGTACTGCTGCGCGTAAAGCGGGAGGGAAAGGAGGGATAAAATGAGCAGGAACAGCTTTTTCATTTCTGATTTCTCCATAAAATAAAAGAACGACGAATCAAGAGAAAAAACGACTTTTTCCCTTTTGCCCTCAGGCTGATTCGTCATCGATCCTTGATTTTTAATTCGTTAATCCGGAAGCTGGGCGACCTGACCGTCAGCCCGGCTGCCGAGGTAGCGGTGGGTTTCTTTGTCGATCGAGTAACTGATGCGGTGAACGGAACCGTCGCACATCGTCATGCCAAAAGTACCCGCGTGCGCACTGCCAAAATTATAGCAGTAATCAAGACCCTGACGGTCCTGCATCGGCTGGTACTGTGAATAGGCGCCGTAGCCGTTTGTGTTGTAACTCCACCGGTTATTATCGCAGTCCTGACCGATGTAAAACGACTGATTGTCTCCGCCGTTCGTTCCGAGCGTATAGTAGTTCGGATCGAGGAATTTCTCGCCGACGAGGTACGTGTTCGTGGTTCCATCCTTGACTTGACCAACGGTACAGAAGCTGCGCGAATACATCACGCCGTCCCAGTCCGTTTCTTTATCGGGCCGGGCCGCATTGGGAAAGCCAGCAGTGCTGTTTGGGGTATGAACACCCACAAAACCTTTCGCGCCGGAATTGGCCGCATAATCGCCCTTGATCACAACGTCCGTGCTGGAATTCATCGCCACGGTCGCGCAGTTCACCGCCTGGTGTTTCCCCATCGGGTAACCCATCGAGATTCTCTTGGAAGGGCAGTTAAAAACGGAAAGTGGAGTTTCACCACGGGTTTTCGCCCCGTTTTTCTGCGTTTCGGTGATCGCATCGGGTTGACCGTCCGCCCCGAGTTGGTGTAGAGCGTTCTGCTCGAGCATCGGAAGAATGCTATAACACCAACCGCCCGGCTGCGCTACACCAGTACGGTCAGGGTCCCCGACCCAGTACCAGTTCCAGCCATTTGAGGGATACGCACGTGAACTGGACTCGTAATTGATACAGGCCAGCCCGAGTTGCTTCAGATTGTTGCCGCACTGCATCTGACGGGCGGCTTCCCGGGCCTGTTGAACGGCTGGAAGAAGCAGACCGACAAGCATCCCAATAATCGCAATGACGACTAAAAGTTCAACGAGAGTGAACGCAGCTTTCTTGCACATACAACCTCTCTCATTTCTTTCTCAGCCAACACAGTCCCAAGGCGCCAAAAGCCATCAGTATCCACGCAGCAGGTTCCGGAACCCCACTTACAGGGGTCATGGCGCCGTAGATCCCACTCAAAGCCGCCGCACTGCCGTAGCCGCTGAAGTCCCAGGCGAAACCGCTGGCGGAATCCATACCGGTCAATTTGAAAAGATTAGTGGAGGTGTCATATTCTGCGGAAGCCCCCCCGGGGAGGCAGTCGTTAAACCATGCTGCAAACGCAGCCTGATCGCCGGTCTCGATCGCCAGCGAAATGTCGGCCATCTCGTGCGGAAGCTGAACGAAACCCACTTCGGAAGCGTTGAACTCGATGCCGTCCGAGGTTACTGTCGCGGCTTTTTCCACCTCTTCATTCAAAACGGCATACAGAGCTTTCTGCGCCGTATCGGACTTGAGTTTCAGGTACCCCGTCGAAACGTCTGTCGATCCGTAGGTATAGTTCGTGGTGGCTTGAGCAAGGCAAATACCCGTGTCACCCAGCAGAGTCTGAAGGTCGTCGAGCGTCGTCATCGCCACTGAGGTGGAGACGGAAAGTTTGGAGGAATTCGTACCATTGGACGCCAGTGTGACGGTTCCGGCATTGACCGTCGAAAAACCACCTTCGTCCACAATGAATTTGGCCTTTCCGTAAGACGTAACGAGGAAGGTTTCGAGTGTGTCACTGGTGCCGGCCTGGTTCTTCCACTCGATGTTGCTTCCCGCAAGGGTCAGCGTTCCTCTGCCTACGAACTGCGTATCGAAGCCAAGGTAGTTCGTGTGAATTTTCGCGTCGGAAATCGTGATCGTACTGCTGTCGCTTCCACCATACAAAGCGAGCTTGTTCACGTTGACTTCTCCGCCGCTGATGGTGGCGTAGCCTGCGGTATTATGACCCACTCCAAAAATCAGAGTGTTAATGGCTCCGCCGGTCATGGTGAGTTTGCCTGTACCGCCGGTCTGGGCGTTGCCACCGCCGATGAACAGCGCTCTGTTAATGGAACTGCTGTTTGTGCCGACGTTGATCGTTCCGCCGGAAACGGTCAGTTCGTTAGTACCCGAACTCTCGCCAACGCGAAAGCAGCCTGCGACGTTCACGGTCCCGTCGGTCACGTTCATCTTCGCCCCTTTGTCCACGACCAGACTGTTATTTCTCGCTGCCTGGTAAGGCTGCCAATCGACGTTGCACCAGCCATTGACGTTCAGCGTTCCGCCGTCCACGTTCAGCGCCGAACCGGAACCTTCGACCCTTAAAAATGTATTGGCATTGGCCGTACCGACCGTGGTCGTGCCATTGTCCTGCGTGTAGGACGAGCCGTCTTTCACGGTGAGGATATTCGCAGTGAGTTTGGAATTCGCGCCGGTCATCGTGACGACAGAAGGCGTTTGGGTCCCGATTGCTGCCGGGGTCTGTGCCGTGCTGTTTGCAGGAAGAATGTTCGTTCCTTTTCCGAGAGTCCAGTTGCCCGCGTGGATAATTTCCGCGCCCGAAGCGATGTTAAACTTTCCGGCCAGTTCGATCGACTGCTCCGCATCCTCGTTCGTAGAGGATTTGAGCGCCAAAGCCGTTGCCGAGTTGTTCTGGATCATGCCGTTATTGGGCGTGACGCCGCCGGGGAGGGACGCGCCGCTGCGGACCAGAAGCGTTCCTTCGTTCACGACCGTCGAGCCGGTGAATGTATTCTCACTCGATATGCCGATCGCCAGAAGGCCGGGGCCGGTTTTCGTCAAATCACCGTCCGGTCCCGCAGAGCGGGTTTGCAGTTTGCCGGAAATTTCCGCCTGCTTGTCCGCCGCCACGTTCATCGTAAGACCTTCAGGCCCGATATAATAGTTGTTATTTCCGGAGGAGTAGGAGAAGAGCGTCGGGCCTGGCCAGCCCCCTTGGCCGGTCGTTTCCTGAATGTCGATCGTCGCGTTGTTGAAGTAGGTCGTACCAGCGCCAATGTAACGTCCTTTGGTGTTTATCGTGAGCGTCGCGTTCACCAATGTGAAAGCGCTGGCGACAATATCTGTTTTTGTCGTAAATTTTCCAATGTTGGTTCCCAGGTTGCTTCGAAGTGTAACGGCTTTCCCACCACTGTTAAATGAGACGTTGAGATTTGACGTGGTATTATTGACCAGGTTCCCTTGCGTAATGGCGAAGCCGCCGGTGTAACCGGATGTGGCTGGAGGGGTGGCTGCAGTGCCGATCACAAGCGTTCCGCCTTTGAGCGTGGTCACGCCGGTATAGCTGTTGCTGGCGGAAAGATTCAACTGGCCGTCCCCTGTTTTTACCAGTTTCCCCGTCTGCCCGGAAGCATTGGCGAAAACGCCGGAAAATTGCGTCGTTACCCCGCTGTCAACGTTCACGGTCAAGCCGGTATTCCCCTGAATGGTGTAGTGCATCCGGTTCCCACTGTAAAACAGGAACGTGTGATCTGTGGGGTCAACGATTGTTACCGTGGTGTGGATCGTTGAATCATTAAAAGAGAAATAAGTATTACCACTGCTGTTTGAGATTGAGGAAACATTCGTCGCACCGGTCAGCGTCGTGTACGGACCAAAATTGAGAGTGGTATTATTGGTGGTGTCCCAACGTCCGTTGATCGTGATTGTGATGGGAGTTGCCGCGCTTCCGATGAAATTGGTCGTTTGTCCGTTATAAGTTCCCTGATTTGCGGCACTGATGGTCAGATTGGTGGTCACATCCGCCGCTTGAAGGGAAGCCGCGGCCAAACAAAGAATGCCCGGGAGGAAAAGTTTA
>JAFTCU010000037.1 GCA_017454585.1 Thermoguttaceae bacterium
CGAAGAAGGTCCCGACGTTTCCGGGGGCCACAAACACGCGGTCCACCCGGGGACTCTGCGAGATTTTCCAGGCCAGAGCATGTTCACGACCACCGCCGCCAATCACCAAAACTTTCATGAAAGTCTCCCTTGAATTAATGAAGAATTATGAATTGCGAATTATGAATTGCAGAAGGGGAGGTCTCTCCAAACCACCGTTCATCATTCATGACTTTTTCATTTTAGCATTTCTTTCGTTTTTTACCAGAGGGGGGGAGGAAATTTTTTGCTCAACGTTAATGGGGCGCCGGGACTCTGTTGAAGGAAGGAATTTTTTCCACTTTTTTTACTTTTTTCAGAAAAAATCGCGGAAAATTCTTCCCCACTCCTTGAAAGATCGTTTCGGATTTGTTATACTAGGGGTAATTCGTTCGTTTGATGCAAGAGCGCATCTCCCCATTAACCATTTCCCGCCTTCATCTTTTTCAAGGAGATTTGAATGTCCGTTCCTCAAAACTCAATGAAACGTCGTGAATTTTTGAAAACCGCCGCCCTCACCGGTACCATGGTCTCCGCGCCTTCGGTGATGGCCGGCAAAGTCCTCGGCCTGGACGGAAACACCGCTCCAAGTGAAAAAATCATCTTCGGGACCATCGGCGTGCGCTCCCGCGGCTGGGGCGACCTGCAGTGCTTCCTTAAGCACGAGAATATTCAGTACGTCGCGAACTGCGACATTCGGCGTGACCAGCGCGAACGCAACATGGAACTCGCCAAGCAGCTGTACGGTGATAATTCGTTCAAGACGTACGTCGATATGAACGAGCTTTTGATCCGCGACGATATTGACGCGGTTCTGATCGCAACGGGCGACCGCTGGCACACCATGGCCTCCATCACGGCCGCGAAGCACGGAAAGGACGTTTACTGCGAAAAACCGCTTTCGCTCACCATTGAGGAAAGCCGGGCACTTGCCAACGCGGTGAACCGTTACGGGATCATCTACCAGGCCGGGACCCAGCGCCGTAACATCGGGAACTTCATGCTGGCCGCCAAGATCGTCCAGAGCGGCAAACTGGGCAAAATCACGGAAGTCCACGCCAACACGCTGTGGCCCGCCACGACGCACGACTGGCTCCCCGCTGAGCCGGAACCCGCACCGAAAGACGTCGATTGGGATAAATGGCTCGGTCCGTGCCCGTGGCGTCCGTTCAACCAGACGTACATCAACGGCGGCTGGCGCGGGCATTTCGACTTCCACGGCGGCGGGATCCTGGAATGGGGATCCCACACGGTGGACCTCTGCCAGTGGGCCGCGATGAAAGACGATACGGCCCCGGTCCGTTACGAGCCGCAGTTCAACGAAGATGGCTCCAAGGGCGGTGAAGTCCACGCCTGGTATGCGGACGGCGTGAAGCTCGTGATGCGCTCTTCAGGCTGGCTTGGTCTGGGAACCTGCTCGGCCCGTTACGTCGGCGAAGAGGGCTGGATCGAGACGGGTGACTCGGGAAGAATGGCCGTTTCCAACGATGCGCTGCGCGGCGAGCTGAAGTACTTCGGAATGCCGGGTACGTCGCCGGATACGCACATCGCGGAGTTCATCGACTGCGTGAAGACCCGCCGCAACCCGGCGGCAAACGCGAACGTGGCGGCCCAGTCGCATATCGCGTCGCACTGTGCGTACATTGCGTGGCAGCTCGGTCGTCCGGTCGAATTTGACCCGGTGAAGGAAGAATTCATCAACGACGCCGACGCGAACCGGATGAGAAGCCGCGCCTACCGTGACGGTTACACACTTTAATTTTCTTGGAATTTACTAAACGAACGGGGTCAGTGATGATCCCGTTTTTTGTTTGATGTGATGGATTCTTCCGAAACAGCCGCCCGTGCGTTGCAGGTGCGGTGTGGAACGGCAGGGAATTCACTTTTTCAAATTATCCGGTTCTTCCTCTGCCATGTCCTCGGGAGGAATATCTTCCTTTTCAAGTTTTTTGAGAGAGGGCATTTTTGAAGTGAAGCTTAGGTCCAACACATCCAGGTTGCCCTGCAGTGTCAAAGTTTCCAGCTGGAGCAATTCGGTTAAAGGCGAAAGGTCTGTGCCTTTTTGCCAAGTCTGTAAAAGTGAAAGCGTTTTCAAGGATTTGATTTTTGAAATATTCACAATATCCGCATTGTTTAACGGAACCGGGCCCGTAATATGAAGCCCCTCGATCTGTCTGTTTGCGGGAAGATCCTTTAAAAAATCCGGGGGGAAGGTGGACCCTACCAAGGATAAATAATTACACGACGGATAACATTCCGGCGGAATATCCATTGGTAATGTACACCTTGCGAAATTTAGAGCGTCGAAATGGAATTGGGCGAGTTTCCTCAAATCATTCAAATCAAGGGTCATATCACCAACAACAAACTCGCAAAACCCCCATTTCTTCTCCGATAGAAGATCCAGGGCATCCCGCAATTCACTTGAATTGAATACAAGACCGGAAAAAAAGGATTCACCGTTATTATACTCGATGGCATAACACCGTACGTTCAAGCGGGGTTTATCAAATTCATCCCAGGGCCTGTCCGCATATTGACGCAAATGATAAAAGACGCCCTGTTTTTCCCCTTGTTCGTCGTAAAGGAAATAACTGTCGGAGGACCGCGGAACAAAAACGTACGCCTTTCCCTGGATGTACCAGTTGTATTTTTGACCTTTGGTTCCTGAATGTCCTCTCAAAACAAACCACAGGGAAAAAAGGGATACTAAGATCAGGATACAAAGTAAAATGATCCGTTTCATATTATTTCTCTGGAAATACGTGGCCTTTGAACCAGCGTGTAAATTCAGTCGCTGGCCATCTTTACCGCCTGACGAGTATTCTTGCCTCGGGCGGAAAAACGTCCTTGACCTGGCCTCTTAGATCCCGGAAACAGACCACGTTTCCAGCTTTTTTTTGCGTGGTCAGACGATTGATGCGCGAAAAAGCCTGAAGAAGAGAATCGGACGAGATGTCGCAGTCCAGCCAGAGCGTGTTCAGGTTTGCCGTGGTGAAGCTGGTCAGGAACGGGTTCACGACGAGAAGCAAGTCGATTTCCCCGAGCGTCAGACGGCGGGAAACGTCCAGAACGTATTCCTGAAAGCGGGGGCCGATAGAGCTGAAACTGGTCCCGAACCGTGCGTTATAGTCTTCCGTCACCAATTCCCAGAAGTCGCGCCGGCGTCGATCGACCACGGTCTTTCGCGTTTTGGGGGTGGAATCATAAACTGCGGCGATACGCAGATCCCGACCGGTTTTGCGTATCTGGCGAAGCAGTTCCACGTAATAATTCATCGCGGAAAGCTCATCCTCGACGGCAAGGATCGAGCCGAAACGCTGGTTTTCGGTTTTCTGGCTGATCGTTTTGAATATCTTCTTCGCGATCACGTGAATTCGGGTCGGTGAGATCATCGCCCGGCACTCGTTGAGCGCGTCCACCTCCGGGATGCCGCTTCTCGTCCGGACGTTCTGGTTGAGTTCATACTCGATTTGGAGGGGCAGAATGTTTTCGTCCTTGAGGGCCTGCGAGAGTGTGTAGGAGTAAAGCTCCTCGCCGCAGAAACTCCGCTCGAATTCCAGCACGGCAGCGCTGGTGAGAAAGTAGTGCTGGGAGTTGGGGAAAACCCGCTCGATGATGGCTTTGCGGTCGGAATTCAGGGCAGACTGGCAGTCGTCGTAAATGAAGACGCAGTGTTTTTTAATGGAGTCAAAGTCGCGAAGTGAACGCATAAAAACGTCCAGCTTTTGCAGCGTCGTGGGAATCAGAACGATCTCCGGCTTGTGGATCGCGGGAAGGAGTTTTTCGATCCCAAGTCCCAAATCGATGAACGAATTTTCAAGACGTTCAAAATTCCGGACCGCTCGCCAGTTCAAACCGTTCCGATTGACGAGATAAAAGGCTTTTTTCACACCGGGAAGCTGGGAAACTAACAAGGCTGCGCTGAAGGCGGTGAGCGTTTTACCCGTCCCGGGAGCGAATTGGACGAAACCTCCCGGAACGACCGACGGCAGACCAAAGCGGGAACTGGTGCGCGAGACAGACTGGAGGATCACTTCCACGGCTTCACGCTGGTACGGACGCAAATAAATCGTTTTTCCTTCCCAGTCCTCGAGAGTAAAACCCTCGGGGACGGTCAAAGAATCCTGGTCAGAAAGACGGAAAAAAGGAAATGAATTCATGGGATCGTAGGGCTTGCAAACCAAAAATCAGTTTTTCGTCGCTTCCTGCTCCAGAATTTCCAGAACGATTTGACTGAGTTTCGGCTCCGCCGAGTTGGCCGTCTCGATGATCTCTGCGATGTTGGCGGGTTGAAGCGCGTCCGGGAGGCCCATGTCGGTGATGATGGAAAGCCCCAAAACACGCATTCCGGCATGAACGGCCACGATCACTTCGGGGACCGTTGACATTCCGACGGCGTCCGCGCCAATGGTGCGCAGGAAACGGTACTCTGCGCGAGTCTCAAGGCACGGACCCATCAGCGCGACGTAAACCCCGGTGTGGATCGCGTAGCCGTTTTTGCGGCCGATCGCCATCGCGGCGTCCACCAGTGAGCGGGTATAAGGCTCGCACATATCGGGGAAACGCGGGCCGAGCTCGTCGTCGTTGATTCCGACGAGGGGATTCCCGCCCATCAAATTGATGTGGTCTTCGATCACCATGATGTCGCCGCGGCGGAACTGGGGGTTCATGCCGCCGCAGGCATTGGAAACGATGAGCAGGTCGCAGCCTAGCGCCTTCATGACGCGCACGGGGAACGTGATCTGCTGCCAGTTGTAGCCTTCGTAAGCGTGGATCCGGCCTTCCATCGCTACGATGTCCATGCCGTTGAATTTCCCGCAGACCAGTTGACCTGCATGGGTCATGGCGGTCGAAGCGGCAAAATGGGGCAGATCCGCATAGCTGAACGTCACCGGGTCGGTGATTTTGCGGGCGACTCCACCCAGGCCAGTGCCAAGAATGATCCCAACTTTGGGCGTACCGTTCCAGCTCTGACGAATGGCGGCTACGGCTTCTTCAGTTTGTTTACGTATATTTAGCATGAAATTTCCTTATAGACGATTGTTAAGTAAGGGATTGCGAACAAAAACCGGCCAAGTCAGATCTCGTTGTCAAACTCATTGAAATCTTCACCTTCATCGTCGTCGGTGTAATCATCAAAGTCCGACGCGTCACTGTCATCCATATCGTCTTCAATCAGGAGGACTTCTTCGTTCAACGGCATGTCGCCGCTGTCAGGAATGAATTTGATCTGCCCGTCAACGTCTCCGAATTCTTCTTCGTAGCGAGATGGAGTGCTTGCGGAATCTTCGTCTTCGTCTTCGATGTCTTCATCGTCGATACGAGCCAGTTCTTCATAGTCCTCATCGAACTCGTCTTCAAAGTCCTCGTCGAAATCATCGTCGAAATCATCATAAGTCTCGACTTCCTCGAAAACATCGTCATCCTCTTCGTCCGGAATATCCTGGAGGTTGTCATCGTTGTCATCGTTGTCATTATCTTTATCATTATCATCATCATACGAGTTGGTAACGATCAACGGTGGCACATCGCTTAAAGTGAAAACATTTCCGCTTAAAGGTGAAATAAAATCAGGCAAAGAAAAGAAATCTTCCTGAGATGGTTCAGTTTCCGGAATATCTTTCTCGTTTTCCCGATTGGAATCCGGGGTAAGAAGAGGCATATAACCAGGCGCCACATGTGTCCAGATTGACGAGAACGTCTCGGATTTCACAGGTTTCTCAGGTAAATTTGGCAAAATAATCATTTTAAATGTCCTCAATACTGTGTAAAAAAATAAATAATTCGTAAATTACCGACCAGGAATTGGGCCGTAAATATTTACTCCCGCGGCGGTGGATTGTAGAACCGGCGGCGATTCGGATCAATGACTCGCGCAGGTGTTTTGTTTTCTGCAGGTTTTTCTTCCGGTTCCTCCTCATTTTCAGGCTGCTCGTTCTTTTTCCGGGTGAAAAGCCCCACAAATCGTTGAGTCATACTCTGGATTTTCGGTTTTGCCGATTCGCTTAACTGGGAAACACCTTCGTTCAGATTACTTCCCAGACGGCTCATGCCCTCGCTTATTTTTTCGCTGATTTGTCCGCCAAGGATTCCAGCGATTTGCGACGAACTTTCCTTTAACTGTTTCCAGTTTTCGGCCAGTTTGTCCGCATCGGCTGAGGTCAGGGCAGGACTCTGTCGAACCTCTTGTTTGGGTGTGTTGGACACTTGAGACGCATTGGAAGGTTTGCGTGGTGCGGGCTGCGGCCGGGTTTCCTGTGCTGACTCGAATTTCCTTGCGGTCGTGGAAGAAGCCATTCGGTATTGAAAACCACCGGGCTGCGGCGCGCTTCCCGGATTGGAAACCGGTTTTTTCTGAGGTAAAGGTTTGGAAACGGGAACGGAATGTTTTTGAACGCTTTCCGTCGGTTCTTCCGATTGAAAAACCTCTGCTGTTTCTTCCAAAGGCTGGTCCGGTTCGGGGACTGATTCGGGAACGGCTTCGGGAGTTTCCTTGAAAACTGCCTCGGGTTCAATCTCCGGCTCGGTGGTTGGTTCTTCCTCTATTTGAGGAACTGGTTCGGCTTCTTCTTCTGGTTCGGGATCGACTTCCACAGCCTCCTCTGTCTTTGGCTCCTGAACACTCGCAGCCTGATTCAGGAAAGTGTTGGAATTTCCGAGTTGAAGCAAAACCAGCGTGGAGTCATCGTAACGGATTTCTCCAGCGGAACGCAGCGCGTCGAGTTCCTGTCCCCACATTTCCTGGGTCAGATTCCAGAAAAGGTCCCAACACGGAAAAGCCTGGGTTTCATAGCAGCGCAGAAGCCACTGGGAAACGGCATCTGTGGCTAAAATGACCAGATCCCCTTCCTGGGCGAGAAAATCGATTGGCTGAAACTGGATTTGATCATCACGGCCAAGGTCTTTACTCCCGATCACGATCGGTGGCATATCGAACTCGGAGGATTTTGTGAGCGGAAGTACACGGTAAAGGTCTGCTCCAGAAAAAGATTCCGAGTCAGTACGCCCGGGACGGACGTGGAAAAGGCACGAGTCGCCAATGCAGTGCCCTTTCACGTGGAAACATCGGCGGCCAGAATCAGGGTTTTGAAGGCGATTCCAGAGATTGGAACCAGGTTTGGGCGGAGCGATTTCCCGGACCTGAACCCATATAAGCGTGGAAAAAGCGCCAGAGGCCATTTTGGGACGTTGAAACCAGGAAAGGTTTGACGTGTCGATCGACTGTTCCCATTCCAGGCGTAAATTGGAAAGCCAGTGCGCAAAATCGGTCTGATTGGTTGGATCAGGGCGGTCCTGAAGAACGTGTTTCGTTAAAATATTGGACCACGCGGCGGAAAAAATCGCCGAGGAAACACCGTCCGCCACAACCGCCAGCCCAGTGGAGTCACTGACCTGATAGGAATCCTGATTCTGCTCTGGGCTTTCCGGATCTTTCGGGTAACAAAAAGACCGGTTTTTGAATACTGTCATAATAAATCGCCTTGAAAACGCTGACACTCCATGAATGAACGGTTCTATTATACACAAGAATGGGAAAAAAACAAGAAATTAGTAGAGAAAAAAATGAAAAAAAGAGGAAATTTTTTGGAAATGATTACGTCTATGACGTTCAATTCCGAACAGAGAATTTGTTACGGCCACAGCTTTCGGGGAAACACGGATCAAAAGAAAGGTTTCAATGGGACGATCCGTGCTTCCCTGAAAAGTCAGGTGCGGCCGGGTAAACGGTCAATGGGCTTCTTTCACTTCACCATCGATCAGGTACTGGAACGGAAATTCCGGTTTGGCCGTGAATTCCACCGTGTCTCCGTTGAGCTTGAAGGGGAACGGGGCCACGACGTGGTGATGGTCGTTCCACTCCATGGAAAGGGCCGCGGGTTTACCGCTCAGACGCAGGCGCAGCGCGATCGGAACCGCCGGGTTGATGTCGGCCGCATGGCGCATACCTGGCACGCAGCTCACAGAATCAGGCAGAAGTCCCGCGGACGGGCCTTCGGTGTAGATTTGGCGCTCGGCCGAGTTTGTGATCTGCTCCGCGAGCCAGCGCCAGACTTGAGCTTCCTGGGAATCTTGGGCAAAAATTTCCGCCAGATCGAGCAGGGCATACGCGTAAACGGTCCCGATCCACTGCACAGGGCGGCCAATCCAGTTCGGGCATTTCCAGTTGGTCGCGCCCAAACCCCGATGTACGCGCCGTACTGGAACGGCTCGGGCGTGGTCGGATCATCCCAAAGGTAAACGTACGTCGCGCCCTCCAGCGCCCAGCGTTCTGCGTCTTTGAGCCAGGCCGGATCGCCCGTCGCCCGGTATGCCAGCACGCACGACCGGATCGCGTAGGCCGCCGCCAGAGGGTCGGGGGTGTGAAGCGGCATTTCCCAGCATTGCGCTCCGCGAGCCACGTGGAAGCGACGGCAGAGGGCCAGCGATTCCAGCGCGGGATCCAGGAATTTTTTGTCCCCCGTTACGGCCCAGGCTTGCAGTAGGGCGAAAATTGGCCGGGCGTTGATTCCAAGCGCGGTCGATTCCCAGTGGGTCACGTCGTACTTGCCGGCATAACGCCAGTAACCGTCCGCGCCGCGGGTTTCGAGCAGGTTATTCACTCCTCGGGCCATTGCAAGCCAGCGGGCCGCCTGATTCCGCACGAAGAAAATCGTCCCGTTCCCCACGTGCGCGCCGCCATAGGCGAACTGAAAGTCCGGTACATCACCGCCGATCCGCCAGAGAGCCGACGCCTGATCGCAATATGGAGCCGATTTCCAGCCCGCGCAGTGGCCCCAGCCTTCGGAAGTGTGGAGAGGTCCGTTTTCCATCTGTTCACGGTAAAGCGCGAAACGGTCACGCCCGGTTTTTCGCGGCGAGTCGGCGTCCGTGGCCGCCATTTCGTGGAGAATTTCCCTCCAAAGCCCGAGCTTCAGGAACAAGGATTCCTCTCTGGTAGGGAAGAATTCCAGACGGACCGTCTGTTTCTCCTGATTTTCGGCGTTCTGGGGTATTTCGAGCGAAACCAGCGCGTCGGGCGTGGAGTCGATGTAATTCGGAACGGCAAAAACCGGCTGGAATTTCGGGTTGGACCAGCGCAGATGAAACGTTCCGTCTTCCGTAAGGAGCCCGATCCAGTGTTGCGTCAGGAAGTGAGGCTCAGGCCGGATCCGCAAATGGTCTGTGGTCCAGAAGTCGGCGCGGGAGGAACTCCATTCCCCCTTTTCGAGGAACTCAACGCCCGGAACGACCGCGAGATCCATCCGGCCCGGGACGCGAATCACAGGGAGGTCCTGCGAGCCGTCCACCTCGAATTCCAGGAAGGACGCGCGCCCTTTATTATGGGCTTCGATTGGCATTTTAGCAAGATCCAGATGGGTGAGCGCGGCGATTTTCCGGCCTTGGCGGACCAGAAACGCCATGGATTCGTCGGGGGCGACGCAGAAATCGAATGTTTCACCTTTCGTGACGTGCCAGTCGGACGTGATCTCCACGTCGTGAACGACTTCCAGCTCCCGCCGTGTTTTAGGCGAATCCGTCGCGGAAACCTCCCAGACGCACGAATCCACCACCTTTTTCGGGTCGGTCATGTACGTGAAAATACGCGTTTCGTTGGGCTTGAACGCTTCCTCGCGACCGTTCACCGTGAAGACCGCGGCCTCGTTCTTCGGGTTGGTGACGCCCAGACGCAGTGCCTGCGATTCTTTCGGAAAGGAACCGGATTCCGGTGGGTTCAGAACGGAGTCCATGGGCAGGACCTCTACTTTCGGTCCGACCGTCTCGAGGGTCCCAAACTCGATCTTTTGAATTTCCACGAGGCCTTCCCCGTTGGCGGGGTCGATGCGCCAGCGCCGGATCGGGAGCTTGAGGTTCAGTTCCAGGTCCACCGTCCGCCACTCCTTCGAGTCGGGAGAAATACCGGTTTCGGAGACTCTTTCCACGAGTTCCTCGGACATGCCGGGGTGTTCGTCGTCGGTCCAGTAGATCCCCTGGAATTTCTCGCCGCGCATTGTAAAGCGGACGAAGAGTTTTCCGGTTGGGCAGTCGGTCAGAACTCCCGGCATGGTGAAGTACGGGTCGTGACCGGTACATTCGATGGACAGTGCGCCGTCCTTAATGCTCAGTTTACAGTCGTTTCCGGTTTCGCAGGGCAAGGATTCCGGGGTTTCAAACGTGAAAACTCGCTGCGGGATCATTCTCTCATGCGTGACGTGCGTCTGGATCCACGTGTGCGCGTAATCCTCCGCGAACAGCGAGGCGGGAAGCAAAACGTAAAGAAGCAGAAAGGCGATTCCCACGGGCGGGAAAAAGGAAAGAAAACGGCGGATTTTGGTGTGGGGCGAGTTTTTCATGATTCAATTCCTGGTTTAAGTTGGTCATTTGGGCCGATAAATGCCGGGCCAGCATGGTTTTATTTTAACACATTTCCACGTCGAAAAAAAGGGGGGGCAGAACAGAAAACCCGAAATGAAAATCCCGGAAAGACGCTCAGCCACTTCCCCTTGACTTTTTCAGGTGATGAATTATAATCAGCACCGAGAAAGGAACCATTCAAATGAATATTTCAGATTTCCCCGCCATTTCGGAAACCGCTTCCCTTGATGAGTTGGACTCTCGCCGGACACGCTTCCTGGATCTCCTGAGCGAACGTTTTCCTGACTGGGAAACGGTTCTGCTCGTGAATCGCGTGAACCACCTTTACTTTGCCGGCACGATGCAGGACGCGGTCCTCGTTTTTCAGAAGGACGGCTCACGCAAACTCTTCGTTCGCCGAAGTTTCGAACGGGCCTGCGACGAATCGCCCCTTCCGCGTGAAGAAATCCTTCCGATGCGGAGTTTCCGCGACGTCGTCTCGGTCATCGGGGCACATTCCGGCGTCACGTGCGTCGAAAAAGACGTTCTTACGATCTCCCTGCTGGAAATGATGGAGCGGAACTTCCAAATGACGCGGATCCTCGGCGTGGACCCCATCATCGCGCGGGTCCGGGCCGTCAAATCGCCATGGGAAATGGCCTGGATGGAAGAGTCCGGGAAGCGCCACCACCGTTTCCTGACCGAAACGCTTCCAACCCTTCTCTGGGAGGGAATGACCGAGCTGGAACTGGTCGGCGATGTTTACCGCGGCGCGCTTCTGGCCGGTTACCAGGGAATTTCCCGCTTTGCAATGTTTCAGACCGAGGTCGCGTACGGCCAGTACGGCTTCGGCGACAGTTCGCTCTACCCGACCAGTTTTAACGGCCCCGCCGGTTCGTTCGGGATGAGCGCCGCTATTCCGTTCGTCGGCTCGCGCACGCGCCGGCTGGAGGCGGGAATGAGCGTTTTCGCCGACATTGGGTTCGGAATGAACGGCTACCACACGGACAAAACCCAGGTCTATTTCTTCTGTGGGAACCGCCCAGACGCCCAAATCCCTTCCGAGGCGCTGGACGCGCACGCACAGTGTATCGAGATCCAGCGTGAAATCGTCCGGCGGCTTGTTCCCGGCGCGATTCCAGACCAGATTTATGCCGATGTGATGGCGAGCCTTTCCGAAGAATTCAAGAGGAATTTTCAGGGGTTTGGTTCTCGTCAGGCGAAATTCCTCGGGCATGGGATCGGTCTTCAGGTCGATGAGTACCCGGTCATTGCGCGAGGGTTTACGGAACCTCTTCAGGAAAACGTCGTGCTGGCGGTCGAACCCAAAAAAGGGATAGCGGGCTTCGGGACGGTGGGGGTGGAGGATTCGTTCGTCGTGACGTCCGAAGGGGGGCGGTGCCTGACTGGCGGGCCGAGGGAAATCATTGAATGTGGGTGAAACGATGGGTGGGGTGGTTCTGGATGATTTCCGCCAAAAAATGAACGAATCTTGTTTAGATTACGTATTTTACTAAGAGAAAAAACCTTAAACGGGCTTCAAGACCGTTCCATTTATGCCTTTTTTAACAAAAATGGGACGATTTTTCTCTTTTTTTTCTAAAAACTCCTGCCAAAAATGCTGGAAGCTCCTTGCGTTTTTGGTGTAATTTGACTATAATTAATAAAAACCGTCAAATATTGCCAAGCCTATTTGAAAATACATTTTTATGAACGAAAACACTCCCGCAATCGGAATTGACCTTGGAACTACATTTTCAGCAATCGCGAAGTTTGACCCTTCCGGAGTCGTAATGACTTTGATGAACGCGGAAGGAGACCGCACCACGCCGAGTGTTGCGCTCTTTGAAGCCGGGCAGGCCATCGTCGGAAAGGAAGCGTTGAAAGCGATTTCGACGGAAGCCAATTCTATCGCTCTGTGCGCCAAGCGTGATATGGGAAGCAAAGTCTTTCATCAGGCCATCGAGAACCGCCAGTACCCGCCGGAAGTGATCGAAGCGTTCATTTTGGATAAACTGCGCAAAGACGCGGAGGCTCAAATCGGCCATTTCACTAAAGTCGTTATTACGGTTCCCGCATATTTCGACGAAGTGCGCCGTAAAGCGACACAGGACGCAGGCTACATGGCGGGGTTTGAGGTCCTTGATATTATTAACGAACCCACTGCCGCGGCACTCGCGTTTGGTTACCAGCATGGTCTTTTGGGGCAAAATTCAGCACAGGAAAACGTTCTGGTTTATGACCTTGGCGGCGGTACTTTTGACGTGACGATCATGCGGATGTGCGGTTCCGAATTCATCACGCTCGCAACGGATGGTGACGTACAGCTTGGCGGTTTTGATTGGGATAATCGTCTGGTCGATTTCATTTCTGATAAATTTGTTTCCGAATTTTACGCGGATCCACGTGAGGACGTTTGCGCCCGTGGTAAACTTTGGCGTGAGTGCGAGGACGCCAAGCGAACCCTTTCATCCCGTTTGAAAGCCACCATTACGTGCGACTATCAGGGACTTTCGAAGCGTTTTGAGGTCACTCGTGAGGAATTCGAGCAAATGACGCAGGACCTCTTGGATCGTACCCGCTTTACCACGACGCAGGCTCTCCACGCTGCAGGACTTGAGTGGAGTGACATTTCACGTGTTCTGCTCGTCGGCGGTTCCAGCCGAATGCCGATGGTGCGTAACATGCTTCAGGAAGTTTCGGGGATGGAGCCGGACTCCAGCGCTTCCGCTGACGAATGTGTCGCGATGGGCGCCGCCATTCATGCGGGGCACATCATTTCGCAGAGTCAGGGAAATCCCGCGTCGTTCAAGATCCGCAACGTAAACTCGCACTCACTCGGCGTTATTGGGATGGACCCAGGCACGAGGTTGCCGCGTGTGGGAGTTTTAATTCCGAGAAACACTACGCTTCCTGTTCGGGTCGGACGTAAATATAAAACTCAAAAAGTGAATCAAAAAAGCCTCCTGGTGCAAATCGTGGAGGGGGAAAGCCCCTCGCCGGATAACTGTACCTTCATCGGTTCCTGCAAGATCCCGAGTTTGCCCCCGAATCTTCCGGCCGGTACGCCAGTTTATGTGATGTTCGAGTATTTGCCGGATGGCCGTTTGCGGGTCGGGGTGGAAATTCCGGACGCAAACGAAAAAGTGACACAGGAATTCACGCGAGAAAACAATCTTTCGAAAACGCTTCTTGATGGCTGGCGGCAGTATATTTCCAACGAGCCGCCGACGGATTACCAGTAATGTACCCGCTCGACGATACGATTTGCGCGATTGCCTCCGCCCGTTCCAAAGGCGGTTTGAGGGGGATCGTGCGCGTCAGCGGGCCGGATTCGGAGGAAGCTCTGAAAGCGCTTGGCGTTTGTATTCCTGAAAATCCGGGGGAAAGGGCGTTCCTCTTTGATTCCGAAATCGTTCTGTCGAATTTGGGTAAACTTCCAGTGCGAATTTACATCTGGCGTGAGGGGAAAAGCTACACCGGCCAGAACGCGGTGGAGGTTCACATGTACGGCGTTTTGCCGCTTCTTGAAAAACTCACTGCGGCGCTTTGTGGGACCGGCCACGCGAGGCTTGCGCAGCCGGGCGAGTTTACGCTTCGGGCGTTTCTTTCCGGTCGTCTGGATCTGACTCAGGCCGAGGCCGTTCTGGGGACCATCGACGCTCAAAATCCGCAAAAACTCAACGCGGCGCTGCATCAGCTTGCGGGTGGTCTGGCTCATCCCCTGTATGACCTGCGGGAGCGGCTTTTCGATCTGCTTGGGCATTTGGAGGCTGGATTTGATTTCGCCGACGAAGACATTGAGTTCATTTCTCCGGAAGAAATCGCTCAAGGTTTACATGAGTGTGCGGCCGTAATTTCAAAAATCCTCGCGAAAATGCGTTCCCGCGGTGGGGGGGTAGTTCTTGCCCGTGCGGTACTTTATGGGGCTCCGAACATCGGGAAAAGTGCCCTTTTTAATGCTCTTACCGAAACCGGGAGCGCACTTGTTTTCGACCGTCCCGGTACGACGCGTGACTACCTGTGTGGTACGATTACGCTTGGAAGTTGCACTTGCCAAATCGTCGATACTGCGGGTGATTTTGGGACGGACGCGGAAGAATTGGGCATTTTGAACGAACGGTCGCAGGAACTCGCGCGCACCCAGAGGGAACTGGCAGACGTGCCACTTTACTGCTTTGACGCCGCGGAATTCGTTCATTCCCGGCTGGACGCTCTGCGGGGGCTAAGGGAGAAAATCAGCGCGGACTCGGTCGTCGTTCTGACGCGGTGCGATCTTTTGAGTCCGGAAAATAGAGACGATTTTCAGAAGCGTTTCCCGGAAAAAGGACGCCTGATCTGGACGAGCGCCAAAACTCGCGAGGGCGTGGACACGCTGAAAACCAGGCTGGGACAAATTCTGGAGGAGCGTGCAAATGATGAGTCGGACGTCGTGGGCGCGACCCAGACCCGTTGCCGTGCCTCATTGCAGACCGCGCTCGAATCGCTGGAACGGGCGGAAATGCTCTGCGGGACAGAATTCCAGGAACTCATTGCGACGGAGATACGTTCGGCACTGGACCAGATCGGCCTGGTTGTTGGCGCGGTTTACACCGAGGACCTTCTCGACTCGATCTTCAGCCGGTTCTGTGTGGGAAAATGAAAGGTCAGAGGATTTCCCACACAAAACCTGACGATGGTCTTATTTGCTCAGTTTCTGGAACAGCGCGATCTCTTCCGGGTCGTACGGCGTGTGGTCCTCGTGGTACAAATCATGGTGCCAGACTTTCGGCTCGCCCTTTTCCGGCCCCCAGCCCCACGGGAAATGGGTCTGGAGTTTTCCGGGGATCAGGCCCCAGTTGATCGCGCCGACGTTCTGTTCGTGGAAGTATGGCAGGATCGCCTTGACCGTGCAGTTTCTCCCCCGCGCCAGCCACTCTTTACAGATGATGGGACGGTTGAACGCTTTGTAAAGTTCCACGTGCTCTTTCATCGATTCCAGTCCGTTGTAGCAGTGGAAGCTGATCACGTCCGAATTCTCGGCGAGGAATACAGCGATCGGCGTCAGATTGATCCCCTGAATGGCCGACGTGATCGGCGCGGGCGGATTGACTTTTCTCGCCCAGGTCCAAAGCAGGCGCAGGAACCCGAGCGTCATCCAGCGGTCGCCCGAATTGGCCGGCTCGTTGAAGAGGTCCCAGACGCGGATACGCGGGTCCTCCCGGAAGAGTTCCATCGTTTCCGTGACGTAATCTTCCATCAGCCCCCACTTTTCCGGGTGGTGCATGACCGCTTCTTTGCCGGGCGTCTGCCGCCACTGACTGTTATGCGTGTAGGGCTTCGGCGCGGGCTGGGGGCCGATCACGCTCGGCTCGGTGCCGCCGTTGGTGAAAAAGTTGAAAATGACCTGGAGTTTGTGCTTCTCGCAAAGGTCGAGGAACGTACGGACGTTGGCGTAGAAGTCGGTCTTCTGTTCCCGCCAGAGCAGATCATGAACGAATATCCGCACCGTGTTGAACCCGGTTTGCTCGGCCAGGGCCAGCTCCGAGTCGATGATTTTCGGGTCGAACGTGAGTTTCTGCC
>JAFTCU010000038.1 GCA_017454585.1 Thermoguttaceae bacterium
CAAATGAAATGACGGCGGAACGACGCGATGACCACGACCGTTTCCTCGTCGGGAAGGATCTCCCACGGGCGATCGACTTCCACGTGGATCGTTCCGCCTTCGAGCGTTTTGATCTCGCGGATGCGCCGCATCTGACCGGCTCCCGTTCCGGCGGCGAGCTGGACCATTCCGTTGAGCTGCGGCTCATTTTCCGGTTTGTACCACGTGGAAATTCCGCGGTCCAGGACCTTTTCGCCCTGAAGCGTTCCGCCGCCGCGTTCGGCCTGGACTTCTTTGAGGAGGTTGAATCCGGTCGGCGTGATGGACTCCACGCGGTCGATGTAGCCGTGGATCCGCAGGTCGCCCGTGATGGTCTCCCGATTGTTTCCGTCGAAATTCTGCTCGTGGACGTTCTTCTGCCAGAGAATATTCTCCGAGCCTTCGGGCAGACCGTAAAAGGACGTGCAGTTCGCGCCGCCGAGATGGTTTTCGGCGAAGATGATCTGCTGGCCGCCGAAGCCGTTCCAGCCCACGATATTTCCGCGTGAGAAGCGGTTTTCGGTGAAGGAACTCCAGCGGCATTTGATCTCGAACACGCCGCCGGCCTGGCAGTAAACGTCATTTTTCGAGACCTGAACGTTCTCGCCGAAAAGCCGCAGGGCGCGGGCGTAATGGATCGGGGTCAGACGCCGTACGGTTTCGTCCATCGCCGCGTTCGCGTACTCGGAGTAGATCATTCGGAGCGTTACGTTCCGGATCCGGACGTTTTTCTGCGGCTCGATTTTCTGCCCGGCCTCCTGAGCGGCTTTTTGTTCCGGGGTGAGCTGGTTTGAAATTCCATCGCGGTGATTCCCGCACGTGAGCGTGAGGTTTTCCACTGCGAAATCGTGCGTTCCGTGAACGAGGCATTCCAGCGGCTCCGACCGGTCTGGCCAGTAAATCTGGGAGCTGGTTTGATTTCCCGGTGGAAACGGACTGTAAAAGTCTGGATCATCCATCAGACCGGCGTCCCCCACGAGCTCGGAGTGCGGCGGGAGTTCAAGCGTTTCGTTCATCTGGAACCGGCCCGACGGAATGAGGAGCGTTCCACCGCCGTTTGCCCGTAAAGCCTCGACCGCCGCCAAAAACGCGGGCGTATCGTCGATCCCATCGTTCGGGACCGCGCCGAAATCAGTCAGGTTAAAGGTCCCGTCGTGGATGAAATTCAGTTCTTCCCTGGCCCGGATCGCGATCGTTCCGACCGGTCGGCCGCCCACCAAAACCGTGTAGTCGCCGCTTTGTTTCACGTCTGAGAGCGGGATCCCCTTTGAAGGAGAGGTTTCAGGAAGCTTGATTTCAGGGGCTTTGGGGTCGGACGCGAGGCGCAGCGAGACGTTTACCCGCCTCATTGAATCGTCGGGACTGACGGGCCGGATCCAGCCGGTCTCTGCCGTGGCGGTGCGACCCTGGTCCCCTTGCAACCACCAGACTCGCAGCTGGTTCACCTCGAGCGGCTTCGTTTCCCCTTCGGGCGTGCGGATGGAGACGAGGGCCTCCCCGTCGCCGATCTCTTCGGGCCATGGGAACATGACGCAGGTGGCGCTTGCGTACACGGGTTTAACCTCGCAGGTTTCTCCGAAGGGGGTGGACTCCACGACCACGACGGCGTCGGGGGTGAAGTTTCCGCCGTAAACCAGGGCGGTTTCTCCCGACGTGACTGGCGAGGAGGCCCAGAAGGCTGCGGGCTGGGCGGAGCAGAGGGTGGTGAAGCAGAGGATGAGGGTGAAAAAAAGGGGGAGTTTCATGGGCGGAAGGGGAAAAAGGAGGAAGTGGAAAAAAGAAACATTAATTCTATTATAAAAGATCAAAAAGTTTTTGAAAGAGGGGGTCCCGGACCAACTCGCAAACTGAGAAAAAGGGGCCAACTCAAGGTTCACATCCAGCTCACTGCACACTCCAGCGACTATAGGCCCCGCGGATCAGGCGGATGGGACGGATCAAGGCGGATTGGATTTAAAAAAGAAATTTCCAAAACGATTTGGTAAACACCAAACCAGTTCTACTTCAAACCTTTTATTTAAACACGAATTTTCACGGATTTAGGGGATTAAAAGGATTTGTTTTTTTTAATTGAAAATCACGAAAATGGCTTAAAAGGCCCTTTTAAATAATCTGCGGAAATCCTTTTGATCCGTGAAAATCCGTGTTTAAATTGATGTTTGAACCAGGAAGTTCTCACACTCCGGGAAAGAGTTTGAGGTTTTGAAAACTCCCTTTAAAAAATTCTTTAATCCAATCAGCCTTAATCCGCCTCATCCGCCTGATCCGCGGGGCCTGGTGCGGCCTTGGGCGTTTCCTGAAGGGGCTGATTTTCGCGTACACGGGATTTAGTTTAAAGTGGTTTCACCCTGAGTTTTTCTTTTCCTCTTCATCTTTAAAGAGCTTGTATTCGAACGAGTCCGTCAGTGCGATCCAGCTCGCCTCCACCACGTTCTCACTCACCCCAACCGTCCCCCACGTCTCCGTCTCGTCCTTGCTCTCAATGATGACGCGCACGCCCGCCGCCGTCCCGGCCTCCGAGTTGATCACGCGCACTTTGTAGTCCACGAGCTGAAGCTTCTTCAACGACGGAAACCGATGAATGAGCGCTTTTCGCAGAGCCGAGTCGAGCGCGTTCACCGGGCCGTCGCCGTCCGCGACCTCGTAAAGCGTCTCTCCGTTCACGACCAGCTTCACGATCGCCTCGGTATAGATCCGCGACTCGTCCCCCTTGTTGCGGCCGGTCATGTTCACGTGGTACTTGATCACGTCAAAATGCGAGCGGATCGAGCCGGAACACTTCTTTACGAGCAGGTCGAACGAGCCGTCCGCCGCTTCGTACGAGTAGCCCATGCTCTCGCGCGCCACGACGTCCTCCAGAATGCGTTCCAGCAGCTTCGGGTCGTTTTCGATGTGGTGCTTCTTCGCCATCGCCACGATGTTGGACCGGCCGGAAAGCTCGCTGACGAGGATCCGCCGCTCGTTCCCCACCGCGGCCGGGTCGATGTGCTCGTAGCTGCACGAGTTCCGGTTCACGGCACTGACGTGCATCCCGCCTTTGTGGGCGAAGGCGCTCTTGCCGACGAACGGCTGATTCACCGGCGCGTGCATGTTGACCATTTCGTACACGTAGCGGGAAAGGTCCGTGAGCGACTGCACGGCGCCGGGAGCCAAAACGTCGAAGCCTTTTTTCAGAGCCAGATTGGCGGCGATGGAGATCAGGTTGGCGTTCCCGCAGCGCTCGCCGAATCCGTTGATGCAGCCCTGGACCTGGGTCGCGCCGGCATCGACCGCCGCCAGCGAGTTGGCGACCGCCAGAGCGCAGTCTTTGTGGCAGTGGATACCGACCGGAATATTCATCTCGGAAACGACTTTTTTGACGATTTCGTAGATCTCACCCGGCAGGGTGCCGCCGTTCGTGTCGCACAAAACGACGCGCGATGCCCCGGCGGTCTAGGCCGCTTTCAGGCATTCGATGAAGTATTTCGGGTCGCAGCGGAAACCGTCAAAAGCGTGTTCCGCGTCGAAAATCACCTCACGCCCCGCGCCGCGCAGAAAGGCCGTGCTCTCGGCGATCATCGCGAGATTTTCGTCCAGCGAGCAGCGCAAAATGTCCTCGACCTGGAACCGGGAGGATTTCCCGACCATCGTGATGACCTGGGCCTGCGAGCCGAGCAGAGCGGCCAGGCCGGAGTCCTCCGACGCGCTTACGCCCTTGCGGTGGGTCATGCCGAACGCGCAGATCTTCGTGCCGGTCTCGGGGAACGAATGACAGGCCATCCGTCGGAAAAAATCGGCATCTTTGTCGTTCGAGGCAGGGTAGCCGCCCTCCACGAAGTCAAATCCCAGCTTCGCGAGGTGCTCGGCCAGCTGGCATTTATCGCGCAGAGAGAAGGAAATCCCCTCCGCCTGGGAACCGTCGCGCAGCGTTGTGTCGTAAAGTTCGATGTGCTTCATTTTGTGTGACCTGACTACTGACTACTTAAACAAAAATCCCTTGAACCTGCTCGGGTCCAAGGGATTCTAGGGAAATGAGTCGTTTTTTTTGGAAATTTACCCCTGAAACTCCCGGCAGGTACAGGCGACCGTAATCGCGGCGGCGGCTTTCCCGCCGGCGATAATGAGGATCGGATTGATGACCTGCGTGGTTTTCATGGGACTTTTTCTGGAAAATTTCAAACAAAAAGCAACCCGAAGAGGACTCGAACCTCTAAATAGGGCACCAAAAGCCCTTGTGTTGCCATTACACTATCGGGTTAACAGGGTAAATTGTAACACAAAGAAAAAAAAATACAAGGGGGGGAGAGGGAATTTTAGAGGATACCCCACCCTGATCCAAACTTCCGGGCTGCTTCAGGGCAAAACCTCCATCAGCCGTACCGTCCAGTCGTAATGTGGATTTTTGTCAGAATTGTCTTTCGCGGCGGCAATCTGTATCTGGAAGTCCCGGGATGTACGCATATCGCCTTCCCCCCTGGAAAGCTCGAACACGACAAAGAACGACGTCAAACGTCGGCTGAATGCAACTCGTTCCACCCGTTTGAATTGCATTTTAGCGCCCTGAAAGTCGCGCAGGATCGTTCGGACCGCGTCGTTTTCCATGAACATTTTATAGTCATCCATGTATTCTTTTTCAGTCGTGTACCGTTTCAGGATTCCGGCGCCTTTTGCACGCTGATTTTTATTTTTCTGGAGCTGGATCGCTTCCAGATGGCGCCCGGTCGTCATGAGTTCAAACCACTGCGAGGCGAAATACTCGGCAGACTTCATCTCGTTCAGCCGATAAACACGAGCGGAAACGCCGCCCGTCACACCGCAAAAGAGCGTCACGTAGAAACTGATGAGCGCAAGTTTCGTCCCGATCATCGGCGCACGGTGGATCAGCCGCAAAAACCCCGCCAGGAGGATCAGCGCCATGGCAATGATCGGGATGAACAGGAGATTCTGGGAGAAAAGCGCTAACGGGGATAAAAAACCGATGCAGCCGCCAATAATCGCCGTCAGGTTTACGTCGCGGGTTTCCTCGATCAGATTTTCGGTGCGTTCCATTGTGTAACCTTGGGAAGTGGAAAGGCTAAATTCCGGTGAATTATTTAAACGTCATATTGGAAGCCGTCGTTCCGGTCGCTTCGACCTGCTTTTCGAGCGTGCGGCGGAATTCATCGCAGCCACGGCGGTATTCGTCAAACGATTTTGCCTCATTACTTCCAGCCATTGCTCCGCCCCCTACATACGCGTAGAAATTGTACCACGCGCCGGCCATCATTCCATTGGAATTAAACCCTTTGTACATGAATTTCTCGGCCAGCGGAGCCTGGTGCATCGTGAAAATCGAGAACGAAAGGAACGTGAACGCAAGCAGAAACGCGGCGATATACCCACCGTAAAGATTAACTTTGGGGTTAAACTTCACCTTTACACGGCTCAGATTTTTCGTTGCCGCCTGAAGAAGACCGCAAACGACCCAGAAAACGAACCAGATCGCAAGGAAATTGAAGAAAAACGCCCTTGATCCCCAAAGCGTCCGGAGCGTATGCGCGAGTACCGGGCCAAACGAGGACGCGGCAAGACCCGCGAAAATCACGTTGAAAAGGCGCAGCGTGTTGCACCAAAGACTTTCACGCAAAACCGTCCCCAAAACAGCGGCGAAAATGAAAAATAAAACGGCGTAAAACATAATTTAAATCCGGTTTGAAAAAGGATGATGATTTTAAGTATTTCCATGGGAACGATGCTTCCAGCATCGTCTGAAAAAGTGGTCACGAAAGCGCGCGCTTCAGTTCCTGCAGTGAGGTTTCGCCTTCTCGTACGAGTTTCAGGCCCTCTTTCATCATGAACTGGTTTCCGTCTTTCTTCAGTGCGGCACGAACAAGTTCAAGTTTGGGCGTTTGAAGCAGCGCTTTACGGGTTTCGTTACCAACGATGACCAATTCGAAAATGGCCGTTCTTCCGCGGTAACCCAGACCGTGGCACTCGGGGCAGGGCTGAGGCGGTTCCTCGCCCGGCTGCGGCTGAACTGGTGTCGGCTGTCGGAACAGGCGGATCTTTTCGGTGGCTCCAACTGCTTTGAGCGTTTCGATTGGCGGCATATATGACTCTTTGCAGTGATTGCAGAGTTTACGAATCAGTCGCTGACACAGAACGGCTTTGATCTGATTGGCCCATTTCTGTGTATCACATTTCATCGCCTGGATACGCAAAAGGGCTTCCGCAGCGTCTTTTGCGCGAACGGTCGTAATGAAAAGGCGGTCTTCCGTATCGAGTTCTTCCAGCATATCGTCCATCACTTCCGCCGATGGAATGTCCCGGCAGACTACGACGTTCGGGTCTTTCAGCAGGATATTACGCAACTCGCCACGCCACTCGTTCATGTCTTTTGTGTGGATCGGGCACTTGGTGAGGTTTTCGATTTCTTCATATTCGTGGATCCCATCGTCAATTTCGTAGAATTCACGAACATAACGGTCCGTTTTGGAAATGGCCATTTTGACGGTCGTGCGCAGACCTCCCGCCGGAGGAGCGGCGAAGAGTAAAAATCCACGTGGGGTTCCCATCTGTTTTTTGAGTTCTGCGGCCATTTCGGTGGACATTCCAAGGTCTTCCAACGACTTGAACGTCGTTTTCCCCTGCTCGAACATGAAGAGCGCACGCTCGCCGTTTTGAGTTCCCTGGGTCGTGAGATGAACTACGGATTTCCGATGACGCTTTTCCGCAGGACGAACAGCTTCTTTCGCTCGTTCCAGCGCACGTTCACACTCGCGGATCTTTGCTTTGTTTTCGGTCGCCTGCGTTTCCTTCAGTTTCTCTTCGGCCTGCTTCACGGCCAGACGGTCTTCCGGATACGTGTAATCGTACTCAAAATCGACTTCAAAAGAGCCTTCCTGTTTGTTTCTGCGGTCTTCGGGTTTCATTCCACAGAGGATTTTCAGCGCCTGCAGAGCCGGGTCCGCAAGTTCACGCGTAAATCCATCCGTTCCGTTCCAGACGCCGTCGAGCATATATCGGGCTGCGACGCCATTCGCCTGGAAATCAAGCATTAATCCTTCCGGCTGGAAAAGCATCAGTTTGGAAAGGATCTCACGTGCGTTCGGGAAACCGTCATGGGCGCGGGCCTGAATACGCCAAGGCTCGGTCTTTTCTTTATCTTTGCCGTGGGTCGTCAGGACTGCCGGGAAACCGATTTCGTGACGGTCTTTGGCTTTCGCGGAGATCTTGATTCCGACTTTACCAAGCCACTGCGCCGCCACGAAACGAAGGTGCTCAGGCGTAAAAACCTGCTCGCCGCTGGAAAGGTCCTGATTGTGCATTCTTACGTAAAGGACGAGCGGAACGATGCACCCCGCCAAGAGGAACAGATAGCTAACCCAGAAAAAGGGAATCAGCCAGAAAACAAGCATCCCACCCCAAAAAGCTCCATAGGAGATCGGAACCCACTTTTTGATCTCGAAACCGTAATAAATGCAGTCTGTACTGATCCAGTCAAGCGAACGTACCCAGATAAGATAAACCACAATGGCCGCGATGATTTTCCAGAGAGCCGCGTAGCTTCCGAAATGGTCCAGTTTCTCGATGGCCGCTTTGTTTTCCGCTTCAGTGGGCGCGATTGGGCCTTGAGGAGCCGGAGGAACAACGACAGCTGCCTGCTCTGGAAGAGGCTCCGCTTCCCCTTCGGCGTTTTCTTCACCTTCGACCACAGCTCCGTCTTCACCTTCGCCCTCTTCTTCCACTTCGACTTCTTCGTATTCTTCCTCATCTCCCGCCATCTCTTCTTCATCGGCGGCACCGTCCTGATTGGCATCCTGGGCGGAAACAGAGGAAATGAAAGAAAAATCAGTACCTGAAACGAAAAGGAAACTCTCGCCCCACGAGAGGAGTCCCAAAACGAGCAACGCGGTAAAAAGGCGCATCAAAAAGTTCTGACGCATTCCAAACTCCTGAAAATTCGAAACGGATTGTACGCAATTTTAAAAATATATAAAATATATTGTATCACATAGAACCGAAAAAGCAAGAGGCCACAGGAAAGATTTAAGGAAATTTTTAAAATTTTAGCCGAAAAAACACAAAACGAATAGTGAGACAAAGACTTTCAGCTCTTTTTTGTTTTAAATCAGAGCGTAAAATTATCGACTCACTATTCGTTTTTCAGGCTTATCTTCTTATGCTGAAATCAAAGTCTTCTTTTACGTCGGGTTGGAGGAGCTTTGGCCTCGGTACCCGCAGGGGGTTCCTCGGGCGAAGCCGCCCTGATTTTTGGGAGGGTGGAAAATCCCTCGATTTCGTCGCGCTTGAGGAGTTTGTTGATCCGCATTTCAATGCGCGTCAATTCGTTTCCTTCTTCAGGGGCGACGAACGTGAATGCCACGCCCTCCTGCCCCATGCGGCCTGTTCGCCCAACACGGTGAACGTAATCGTCGCAGAAGGTTGGAATGTCGTAATTAATAATGTGCGAAATCCCGGAAACGTCGATTCCTCGCCCGATTACGTCCGTGGCGACAAGGTAACGGGTTTTGCCTGCCCGGAAGGATGCCATTACACGGTCGCGCCGTCTTTGCTGGAGGTCACCGTGAATTGCTTCTACGCCCTGCACATCACGAATGAGACGATTCGCGATTTTTTCTACTCCGCGTTTGGTGCGGCAGAAAATGATAGCCTGCCTGGGCTTTTCCCGATTTATAAGTTTCAGAAGAAGGTCGTATTTCAGTTCCGGGTCCACTGTGAAATAAAACTGTTCGATCGTTTCGCTTGAAATTTCTTCGTGTGAACAGTTAAGAACTTCCGGCTCGCGCATATACTTTCTGGCAATCGATTCGACCGAAGGCGGAATGGTCGCGCTCAAAAGAAGCGTTTGCCGGGACTGAGGGACTTGGCGCAGGATTTTTTCGATGTCGGGCCGGAAACCAATGTCGAGCATACGGTCCGCTTCATCCAAAACCACGATTTTGAGGTTTCGGAGCGTCAGAGTACGTCGGCTGATGTGATCCATAATACGGCCCGGTGTCCCAATGACCACGTCCACCCCGGCCCGAAGCGCCTGCACCTGAGGCGCGAGAAGTTTTCCACCGTAAAGCGCAAGACATTCCAAATCTGTGTATTTGGCCAGTTTCTCGATTTCGTCTTTCACCTGAACGGCCAATTCACGGGTCGGAACAAGAATCAGCGCCTGCGGGTCGTAAGAGTTTTCGTCGAACTTGATGAGCTGTAAAATGGGAATGGCGAAAGCAGCGGTTTTACCGGTTCCTGTCTGCGCCTGACCCATGAGGTCTTCACCGGTCAGCGCCTTGGGAATGAATTCCTGCTGGATCGGTGAAGGAGTTTCGTACTGCGCATCATCGAGCGCCAGAAGGATCTCACGGGAAAGACCCATCCGGCCAAACTCCGAGTTCTGGAGTTGGCGCAGATGTTCGTCTTTCTTTATGCTTTTCGTAGATTTTTCAGGCTTCGTGGATTTTTTAGCCTTGGGTTTATGCTCATTTTCTGGCGCTTTGGCCGGAGTTTTCAGTGTTTTTTCGTCCTCTTCCACGGAAGAAACGATGCCGGAAATTTTTTTTTTAGGATTTGCCGACTCGGAATTGAATTCCTCGTCAAAATCCTCTGGCCCGATAAACTCATCCGGGTAAGCAGAAATCACGTCCGAAATGGAAGTTTCCGGGGAAATTTTTCCGGTATCTTTGGGTTCCTTATCCTTTGAATCTTTCGAATCTTTGGATTCCTTTGAGAACTTGGCGTGTTTTTTGTTTTCGGATTTTACGTCCTGATTTTCAGCCGGTTTCACAGGGCTTTTTTCCGCTTTTTTTTCTGGTTTCTTTCCGGTCTTTATCTCTTTGGAAACGGGTTCCGCTTCTTCAACTTCCGTTTTTTCAGAGGCTTCCGACTCGTTCGACGCCTGAGCTTCACGCTGCTTTTTCAGGCGAATGCGCTCACGTCGGGAAAGTTTGCGTTCGGCTTTTTCATCACCGGAGTTTGTTGTTGTCGGTGAAGAGGTTTCCACAGGCGCACTGGGTGTAGGCGATGCCGCATCAGACGGGGTACTTTCCAAAACGGAAGCCTGAACTGGCACAGTTGGAACGGCCGGGATTCCCGCAGCGGTGACAGGAATTCCCACGGGGGCGATCACGGGTGTTACAACAGGCGGAACCATAGGCTGAGGTACAACCGAAAGAAGCTGGGCCTGAATGGACGCGAGTGTCTGGTGACACTGCTGGATCATCTGCAGAACCATTTCCTGCTGACGCAGAAGTTCCGCGCGATGCGAATCCAGCCCTTGCGCCTGAGTCTGGTAAAATGCAGGCTGAACCTGGGTGATTGGCTGGGTTGGGACCTGAATCGTTGGTCCCGCCGCTACGGCAGCTGCAACTGGCTGATTGGGAGCTTGCGGTTGATTCGAACGGGATTTTTTCTCGGGTTTCTGGGGTTTGGCCAGCTCTTTCTCAGGCTGTTTTGGGGCTTTTTCACCAATTTTTTCAGGGGCTTTGCCTTGGATGGGCTTTTCGGCTTTTTTGCCGTCTTTTTTCTCTTTTTCCTGTTTCTTTTCGGTCTCTTTCTTGGCCTTTTGCTCTTTCTTTTTGCTCTTTTCAGAGCGTTCGGCCGATTTGCGCATCATCTGCTCAAGCGGTGAAAGTTCCCCCTCTTCAAATTCGTGGAAAAGAGCGCAATCAAGCGGGCGGCGTTCGGCTGCCGTCACGACAGAGTCGTAGGATGGAATCGCCAGATCCGCGGCACTCATTCCGTTCGGGAGTTTTTTAATGCCGTGAGACTTCATCTCGTCTTCGACAGAAACACGCAGACGAGTGTTGGCGACTTTTATGCCGTCGATGATACTTGTGCGTGTCTGTGTCGGATTAACGGACGGATTGGCCGCGATGTGTTGTTCCTTCTGACTTCCACGCCTCCGGCTTTTCTTCATTTTCGGCTGGGCGTTATTGATTTCGGCGACGAAAGCGTCAATTTCTTTTTCACCCAGGATTTCCGGGTCAGACCTGAATGATTCAGCCGGAACAGGCTTTTTAGCCTTTTTATGATCGTCGCGGCGCGTGTCCTTTTGAGGCTCATCATTCATCGCGACTTCTTCAAATTCAAATTCTTCTTCAAAAGATCCGTGCCCACGAAAGGGACGATTAGAACGTTTTTTACTCATTGCGATTTTATTTTTGTATGTGAATTGTGTGCGGAAGAATGGGGCTTCCATTCAAGCCTCCCCTGAAAGGGGAGGTCACCAGCGCGTTAAAAGGCCCACCTGAAAGGGGGGCTGCCGAGCGAAGCGAGGCTGGGGGGTTCCAGCCACGGGACCGATTCCCCCCGGTTTTGGAACCCCTCCGGCCCTTCGGGCCACCTCCCCTTTCAGGGGAGGCTTCTTGCGCATTAAAAGGCCCCGCTTTCAGGGGCGCCTTTAAATTATATTACTGAAGCCACTGTTCCAGTTTCTCGAACTGGCGCACAAAGCTCTGCTCTTCCTCCCGGATGGGGCTTTTGAAGAAGCAGGCGAGAAAATCCATTCTTCCAGTAAAATTACGCTCTCGGGCGAGTTCCGTCAGACGCACTAGGTCAAGTACAAGCGGTGCGGCCAATAGGGAATCGCAGCCCTGCCACGTAAACTGTAGTGTCATTGGCGTCCCCAGAAAACCCTGGAAATGAATATGGTCCCAGGCCGTTTTCCAGTCGCCGAGACTTTGAATGTACTCACTCGAAACGAGCGTTTGGGGCGCGTAGCCCAGGATCTGCTCCAGCAGATGGTTCTTGCTCGAGACTTTGGTCGCTTTATTGCGCGGGTCGTCCAGAACGATGCCGTCACGATTCCCGAAAATATTATGTCCCACCCAGCTCATAACGTGCAAGTTACGGTGTGCGAACATGGGCGCCAGAACGCTTTTCATCAGCGTTTCGCCGGTTTTGCCGTCGTTTCCAAAGAAACGTGTATCGGTCTGTTTCGCGAGCTGTTCCAGAGCCGGAGGCGTCGCCCCAAGCGACGGCGTAAAGTTTACGAAATCAAACCCTGCTTCCAGAGCCGCGACCGCGTAAAGCGTACTGGCCGGGACCGGCGGTTCCTCACTTGAATCGATCAGTGCGCGGAAAGCGTCCCAGTTTTCCCACTCGGTTTTATGCTCGTCCGGGTTTCTGAAGTATTCGCAAACTGGCTCGGTGGACATTAAATTCACGACGATGAGGTGTTCGAGCTGATTTTGGGTCACAAACGCTTTCAGGTCGGTCTGAATGGCGGAAATGGTTTCACGAGGTGTGAGTTTTTCCGAACGGAAACGGTCGGCCATTTTTTCGACGACTTTCCCGCTGTTGGCCAGAAAGCCGGGCAGGATCCGCTCGTCAATGGCCGCCAAATCGTCCCGAACGGGCGCGACGGCCTGCGTTTCAAGGGCGCGCTGGTTAATTAAATCGTCAGCCGCTTCGCCAAACGAGCATTTCCGGATCTCGTACCCGGCGGGGACGAAACGGTCCCATGCGGGCATTTTGTCAACATTGGAAAATTCCGGAAGCTCCGTCGTCAGACCGATGGGTTTCACCAGTTTCTTCTGAAGGTTTAGCAATCCAACGACCGCCGTGGTCGCGACTCCTCCCCAGGCGCCAATAATCCAAAGTCCGGTTTTACGTTCAGCCATGAAAAATCCTTCCCAGTGGTGCGTATCTCTGCGTTTGAGGGACGGGATTGGTTACCTCTCGAAGCTGCGTGGGATACTCAAAAATCAACTTTACATGATGTACGAACACTCGCGCAAATCATCAAAGTCACCGTATTATACCATATTTTCATGACCCGAAAAGGTGGAAAGCAGGAAAAAAGAGAAAATTTTTCCTTTTTTTCTGAGAAATCTGGGGGGAAAAAGAGGAAAAGGAGGGTTTTGAGGATTAAACGAATAATGAATAACGAATAACGAATAATGGAAAAATGTGTTCGAGCTCAAGTTTGCTAAATACCAACCAAAGGTTGAGGTCTTTCTCCACATTATTCGTTATTCGTTATTCATTATTCGTTTTTTTAAAGCGCGTTTTCCGCTGCTTCGATCGTCCGCTGAATGTCGTCTTCCGTGTGGACCGCAGAGAGGAACATCGCTTCAAACTGGCTGCACGGGAAGTAGATCCCCTGGTGGATCATCTTCCAGAACCAGTCGGCAAAACGTTTCGTATCGGACTTGGCGGCAGACGGCCAGTCGGTGACGGGTCCGGCCTGGAAGAAGAACGTGAGCATCGCCCCCTCACGATTCGCGCAAATCGGAACGCCGTGCCTCTTTGCCACGTCGGTGACTCCTTCGACGAACTGCTTGCCGAGTTTTTCCAGGTAGTCATACGGATTCAGTTCTTTTAGCGTTTTAAGCGTCTGGATCCCGGCGGTCATCGCGAGCGGGTTCCCGCTCAGGGTCCCGGCCTGATAGACTTTCCCGGTGGGGAGGACGTTTTGCATGATCTCACGTTTTCCGCCGTAGGCGCCGACCGGCAGACCGCCGCCGATGATTTTCCCGAACGTCGTCAAATCCGGCTTGATCCCCAAAACCGACTGCGCCCCGGCATAAGCAACGCGGAAACCGGTCATGACCTCGTCGCAAATCAGGACGGTTTTGTACTCGGACTGGACGAACATCAGCGCGTCGCGGAATTCGGGCGTCATGCGGACGCAGCCCATGTTTCCGACGACCGGCTCAAAAATGACGCAGGCGATCTCCTCGCCGCATTTCGCGAACATTTCCCGTAATCCTTCCGGGTCATTATATTGCAGGACGATCGTGTCGTGGGACGTGCCGGCCGTCACGCCGGGGGAATTCGGAACGCCGAATGTGGCCGCGGCCGACCCGGCAGCCACGAGGAGCGAGTCGCTGTGGCCGTGGTAATTCCCGGAGAATTTCACGATTTTGTCCCGGCCGGTGTAGCCGCGGGCCAGGCGGATGGCGCTCATCGTGGCTTCGGTCCCGGAGTTGACGAAACGGACCATTTCCACGGACTCCACCGCGTCAATGACGAGCCGGGCCAGTTCCGACTCGAGGAGGGTCGGCGCGCCGAAACTCACACCCGTGTGAATGACTTTTTCAAGGGCTTCTGTTACGGCGGGATGGCCGTGGCCGAGGATCATCGGCCCCCAGGAACCAACGAAATCGATGTAGCGGTTTCCGTCCACGTCGAAGAGGTAGGCGCCCTGAGCGTGGTCGATGAAAATCGGGTTTCCGCCCACGGCACCAAAGGCTCTGGCAGGACTGTTCACGCCACCGGGGAGGAGGTTTACCGCTTCAGCGAATGCTTTTTTACTGTTGGTCAGGTCGTACATAAAAACTCCAGATTCTGTCGTGCTTATTTAAAATGAAAGAAAGGGCAAAGGAAACTCCCTTGCCCGTTTTCAGTTCTGAAACGATTTATTTCTTTTTTAAAAGGTTACGGCCCTTTATTTTGGCTTTCGGCTTGGAAGCGGAATCTGCTTTTTCCACATTCTCTGGAACCTCCTCTTTATCGTTGGAATCCAGACTTGGAAGCTCGTTATCGGAAGCGTTTTCGCCGGCATTTTGGTCAGCAGGTTTTTCGACTTCCTCGTTTTGGGCATCCCCTGCTTCTTCGTCAGCGGGTTTTCCAGCCTCTTCCTCTTTGGTATCGCCGAGTCCAGGTAATTCTTCGTTTTCGGAATCCCCAGTTTTTTCGTCAGCGGGTTTTTCAGCCTCTTCCTCTTTGGTATCACCGAGTCCAGGCAATTCTTCGTTTTCGGAATCCCCAGTTTTTTCGTCAGCGGGTTTTTCAGCCTCTTCCTCTTTGGTATCACCGAGTCCAGGCAATTCTTCGTTTTGGGCATCCCCAGTTTTTTCGTCAGCAGGTTTTTCCGTTTCTTCTTCCTCGTCATCGAAATTCAACGGAAGAGCGGCCGTTTTTTTGCTGGAATCCTCTTCTTTTTCGGGAAGGTCAAGCAAATCTAAGGATTCTTCGACTTTTTCGCTTTCAGCTGTTTCGGACTCATTGGGGCTTTCTTCTTCGGGAACGGTTTCCTCTGTTTTTTTCCCCTTTGTTTCCGAAGGAGTTTCCAGCGATTCCGTATCGTTTTCAATCTCCTTTACTGTTGCTTCAGGTTCTTCTGTCTTAACCGGTTCTTCAGCCTCAACGGGTTCCTCAACAGGTTTCGTCGGTTCGACGACTTTCCCGTTGAAGTGAACGGAAGTGTCCATTCTGCCTTCCAAATCCGTCAGAATCGTAATGGAACCGTTGAAATCGCCGGTGGTATTGCCGGTATAGGTCAGTTTGATCGGCTGAACTTTTTTGGATGTACGGTCGATTGACGCCGTGATGTTACGATCTTCCGAGGTAATATCCAGAATTTTGAAAGGTTCAGCACCTTGAATTACGACCGTTTTTTCAACTTTTTTACCCAGTTCAACCATATTGAACGAAAGCGGTGAAGGGCTTGCGCTGAGTGTCTGCTTGATTCGTCCTTCGACCCGAACCGGGATACGCTGGGAACGGACGTCATCATTGGTCACCAGCTCGAGAACCTGACTGAAAGGTCCCGGAGGAGCATTGGGGCGGAGACGCACGACCATGTTGTAAGTTGTCCCCTGGTATGATTGCAGCGGTTTTAGTTCAACAGAGAGGAATTTACATTCACTCTGAACGTCGAGAATTTTCCAGCCATAATTAATACTGTTCACGTTGACGGAGATCCCAGGATTGGGTGTTTTCGCCAGATCAACGGACCCGAAATACACGATTCCCGGGTTTACCGAAACGTCGCTTCGGATATAAACATAGGAATGGAGCTGCATCTCAACGCGGTATGGAGCGGCAAAACGGACTGTGATCGTTGCGTTTTTGTTGCCGGTGAATTGTTCCGTATTGACATGGATCTTAATGCGTCCCTGCTGGTGGGTTTTGATTCGGCCGGGCGTTAGCAGAGTTGGAGTGGTGCACTGGCAGGATGATTGCACAGACTCAACAATTACATCCTCCATATATTTGTTGGTGAACACGAATTCGTATTCAGTTTTTGCTCCCCGGACCACCGTGCCAAACTGGTGGGAAGTCGTCTCGAACATATCGACGGGGAAATTGCCGGCGCCGGTCAACGCTCCCAGCATCAACACCCAGGAAAGTACAAAAGTTTCCATACTAAAATCCAATCTCTCTACGATAAAAGCTCAAAAATGACTTTTCGTAATGGAATACTGAAAAAATCCCTTCTCAGTTCCCGGTTTATTTTAGCACCTCACCTGATTTTGTCAAGGGTCGGTACATCGTAATTTTAAATAAAAGTGTTTCCAGAGGGACAAAATCCACTGAATTTATATCACTTCCATCTTTTTATCGTCAAAAAAGTGCCTGAATAATCACTAAAATCTGTATATTTGTAATTTTTTTCTCTAAAACTTAAAAAGTTTCTATCCCCCCCTATTTCCATTTCTTGTTAAAATGGGGTATAATATATAAAAGAGGTGGAGACTCTGTAGGTCTCTCTGTTTAAATTTATACCGGGATGGAAGAGTGTGAATCCCCCGGCTCCAGGTTAAATGTTTATGGGAATCCAGGTTTTCAGAGCGTTGCAGACTGGCATCAGTGCCATGTACCGTTTGGGAAGAAAAACGATTGTTTTTTTTCTTCCGGCGGTCTTTTGCGCAATGTGCCTGACGGCGGCCCCCCCTGAGATGGCCCCCCCCACGACGGAAAATCCCGCGCCCCCTTCTTCCGTTGGGCAGACTTCAGAACGGAAATCGGAGGAATCCCCGTCTTTTTATTCAGCGATTTTTTCGGAGAATACAGACTCGCCGATCACCGGAACAGGAATAAGTCCAAGAAACACTAACGAGGGGATCCCGCTTTTCCTGCTGAACCGAAACGGGCGGATGATTGCCGTACCGGGAATTTCCCTCGAAACGATGGATGACGTTTTCCGGAAAATCGTTGGCGCGCCGACGGGGGATAACGTTCAGCTTCCCGAGTACATTTTTCACTCAGTTCTCGCGGATGGGACGGTTGGTAAAGACGTTGTTTCGCTTAAAGTCCTATTTCAGATTGAAACCTTTGGCCAGGGCGCGGTCTGTGTGCCTCTGCGTTTCGATGAGGGAATTCTTGTAGCTTCCCAGGCCGATTCGGGTAAATCCTCCGGCAAGACAGAGACCAAAGAAAAAACAGTTCCCAAGCCAAAACCCGCTGACGAACCGAAACCAGACGCTGGTGAAACTCCCAGTGTTGCAACTGCGGATACCGTCTCGGAAGAGAAAGCTGAAGAGAAAGCAGAAGAAAAACCCGAGGAAATTTACTCCGAAGCGGCGCGTCGGCTGAATGAACTGGTTCCTGTGGAAAAACGCTACACCGGTTCAGGTCAGGTCTGGGTGGAGTTTTCCGAGGAAAATGGCTTTACTGCGTGGGTCATTGGAAAAGGCGTTCATAAAATCGAGTTGACCTTTCAGGTTCCTTACACTCGGTCGCAGTCAGGCGAGAACCAGTTTAAAATTCAGATTCCGTACGCCACGATGTCGGAAATGAACCTTGAGATCCCGCAGACGCGCAAAGAATCGGAGCATTTGGCCGTTTCCATGACGGGCGGGACGATGCTTCGCAGCCCGAACTTTGAACCGGATTCTGGCACGGATTCCAATCAGCCGGACAGTCGGGGCAAAACGAGGCTTTCGGCAATTCGTCTGGGTGGGGAATTCTGGCTTTCGTGGAGTGAAGCCCCGGAAGAAAAGGCCGTCACGCCGGATATTCTCGAAGCGGAGGGGCTCATTTTGGCGGTTATAAGCCAGGATTCGGTCCATTATGATGCGAGGCTAAAGGTCACGCGGAAGAATTCTGACGTGAATTCATTCAGAGTCCAGCTTCCTGTCAATGCGGAACTGATACCGCAGAATTCGTCGGATTATTCCATTGCTTACGTTTTGAATGATAAGGGCAAGATTGAAAAAGAACGACCTTCCGGCGGGCCGTTGGTGGAAGTGTCTCTGAAGAAAAAATTCACGGGGACTGTCCGGGTCGATATTCACGCGAAACTTCCGATTTCCAGCCCTCAAGCTGCCTCAGAATGGTTCGACATGGCGGGGTTTTCTGTAGTTTCAGCCGTCCGTCAGGCTGGATACTATGCCATCAAAACGACGATTGGAAAACACGCGAACTGGACGCCGGGAACGGGGATGCGCCGTCTGGAGGAGCTTCCCGTTCCAATGGAACTTTGGGAACCAGTCAAAAACCTGGAAGTCGGTAAAGTGGGTGGAAATACCGTTGGCGTTATCGTTTATAAATCGACAACTGAAGGAAAGAAACCCGCTAAAGATGAATCCGATGAGGCTTCGGAGAATCGCCCAGCGTTAAACGATGAAAAGGCTCATGAAGAAAACGGAGATTCAGGGGAAACAACACTCGATGAGCTTTTAAATGATCTTTCGCAGGAAGATGAGGCTGAGCCGGAAAAGGAAGAGTCTGATCCCTACATTCCGTTCAATCGGGAGAATGACTCGCGGACCGACGAAATCCGGGAGAATGAAACGTGGGAATCCGTGGAAAATGTTCAGTCTGTCTGGGAGGCGGTTTTTGAGTACGACTCGCAGCCAACGCCGCTCTGGACCCGAATGGTGGAACGAACGACACGTATTAATATTGAACCGCAGTACACGGTTTCAGTCACAGAGGATAAACTTTTCCTGGAAGCGACGTGGAACTGTACCATCCGAGGCGGGAAAATCTCGTGGATCGACGTTGATCTGAACGGCTGGACGTTTCTTTCCTGCGGTCCCGAAAGTTTGACCGCCTCCGAGCAAATCAATGACATTTCACCGAGTGGAAGTACCAGCGCGAACATTTCCATCCCGTTTAATCAGCCGGTTGGCAGTCATGTGCTTTTAACATTCCGGGCAGAACGTGCTCTACCGTCAGACGCGAAGGATTTTGAGTTCCGGCTTCCGCAGAAATCCGGGAGTGAGGTCCCGCAGTTCGTTTTCTCGAGTACTCCCGCGGAACTTCGGATCGTTTCGGTTCCCCAGCTTGAAGTGACTCCTGATTCAGCGAAATGCCGCCGTCTTGTGCGTCAGCCCGGGAGTTTAACTGTACCGAAGAGTTCCGAATCAGGCGGTTCCATTCCGCTCGTTTACCGGTGTGAGTCCGAAGAGGCTGTTTTCGCGGCCAACCTGCTCGTTCATGAACGCCAGACCGGTGTGCGTCAGTATTCTCAGGTGGAGCTTTACCGACAGGAGTATCGGGTCCGTCAGACCTTCAGTTACACGGTGGCGTACAAAAGCATTAATCAACTGCGTTTCCTCGTTCCTGAAATGAATATGGAGGACCTGGAATTCACGTTCAGCGCAGGAACCGGGTCTGAAAATCCTTCGGGGAAAGGTTTCGACGCCGCTTCTGTACCATCGGGAAGGGAAATGAATTTCATTTCGATGAAAGTCCCGACGGAAAAAACGCATTTGGTGACCTTGGTCCCATCTGAAACCGATGTGGAAGGAATTTCAGTGGCTCCTGACGCAAATGAAACGGCGGAGACGGTACCGGGAGAAAATCCTGAAAATACAAACGACTCCCAGCCTTCAGACACGGGACAGGGTAAAACAGCGGAACTTTCTCCCGGGACAGAACTGGTTCCAGGGGAAACTCCCGGCAGACCGATCCTGAAATTCCGTCCCTCCGAGGAAAAACCGGGATTCATGGAAGTGGATGCACTCCTTCCCGAAGAGATGTTAGGAGGATTTACGATTTCCATTGCGTACACGAAGCCAATGCCGCGCCTTTCGGAAGATTCACCGGAGAATGTGGAGATTGCGCTTGCTTCCTCGCTGGACGGGAATACGACGGAAAATCTTTTGGAGCTTGCGGCAGATGAATCCCTGGAAATGAACTCGCCGAAGCAGCAGAACGCGGAAAGCCCGTGGGAAGAGATGGGGACGTTCCTGGTTCAGAACCAGTTCAGGCGCGAGAAGGAATTTGGTGAGAAATCCCGCAATATTCCGCTTCAGTTCCTTTGCAAAGCGGAAGGGGTTCAGAATTTCATTCACGTTGGGGTTTCCCTGCGATCTGTCTTGCCGCAGGAAATTACACTTATTGACCGATGCTGGATCCAGACGTGGATTTCGGGTGAAAATCGTCGTGATCGTGCGGTTTTTCTTTTCCCGCCGGTGGAAATTCCAGGGCAGGGTAATAACCCCCGAAGTGACAGAACGCCCTTTGGCGGTAGTTCCAGTCTATCCCTTTTGACGATCAGGAAATTTACGGTTTGCCTCCCGAAAAACGCGCTGGCGGATACTGCTGAGGTCTGGATCGACAGGAAACCTGCGCAAATGGGCAGGGACGTGAAGCGCCTTTCGCCCAACAAAATCCAGGTGGTCCTTCCCGCTGCGGCTGAACATAGTGCGCAATCGGTTGAAATCCGGTACCAGTTCCGCGTTCCCAATCTTTCGGAAGGAATACGCGATATGGAAGTCCCGTATGTACAGGATTCCACGTGGATCAGGAGCCTTTACTGGCAGATCATACTGCCTGAAAATTTGCATATTGCCCAGATGCCGAACGGATTTACCCTTGAGTACCGCTGGGGCTGGAACCAGTGCTTCTGGGGCCGTGTACCGCTCTGGGAACAGGAAACTCTGGAACGTTGGGCCGGAGCTGTAAAAGGAACACCGATTCCGGGCCGGATGAATCGTTACATTTTGGCCGGAATGGGGGCAAATGAGGTCCTGGAACAGCCGATACGCATCCGATTTATAAATCGTACCACGCTGGTCGCGGTGTTGGCGCTGGTTGTTTTCTTCGGTGGATTTTTGATGATTTACCTGGAAATTTTTCAGAAACCAATGATTCGCCTGGTGTTTTTTGTCGTTATGGCGGGTCTGGCTGTTCGATTCCCGGAATACGCACTTCTGGGGGTTCAGGCTGCGACACTTGGATTTTTCCTTTTCTTCATTTCCATGATGTGCGGCCTGAGGCGGCAGATGAAACACCAGATTTTTGTTCGCAGTTCATCAGAAGCTAAAACACAGTTCAAGACACAAGTCCATCAGACTGTCGTCGCGCCGTCTGAGAGTTCACAGCATGCTTTCAAGACAATTTCGTATGAGCAGAATCAGGGCGTTTCGTCAGATGATGAGGCTTCGACGGTAATTCGTCAATAGATGAAATAGAAAAGTTTCTGGAAATTTTATGTTTTTCCCGTTTTTTCAATCCCGCTTTTTCGGTCGTTCCGGGGCTTTGATTCGTTTCAGTCTGGGAATAGCGGTCGCGGTGTGGACCTTAACGGGAGTTTTCAACCCGGACTTTCTGCGGGCACAGGAAAAAACATCCGTTTTTAAGGGAAAAACGTTAGGGCATCACGCTGTATCTGCACAGAAGGACCAGGCTCCGGCGGTTTCCGGGACGGATTCGGTTCCACTTCGTTTTCGACGGGTTTATGTTCCTCAGGAGCTTTTGCCGGAAATCCCTACGTTTGGCAAAAATTACTGGCCTGTACCGGAAAAGGAATTTAACGTTTGGCTGAACGAAAACTCGGTTTCTGAAAAGGGCGCAGTTCTTCTTCCGAAAGCTCTTTACGCGGAAAAAGCTGTTTATCGTGCCAGCCTTGCTGATAATAAATATTTCACAGGAACCGCAGTTTTTCAAATCCGCAAAATTCCAGAGGAGGCTATGATTTCCAAAACGCCCGGGAATCCTGATGTTCTGCTCTGGTCATTTCCTCCGGTGAGTTTTGCGTTGAATGAACAGTTGAAGGTTCGTCAGACTGAAAGCGAAATGTTCACCCGGCGTGACTTTAATTTCCTGCCAGGCGGCGGAGGTGAAGCCGTACTGTTTTCTGAGGATTTCTCCTCAAAAGACTCACAGGAAGCTGCTTGCAGTGCGGAGATGGAATGGTCCCAGCGTTTTGTCAAAGGTGAAAACGGTGACTTACGTCTGAATCTGGAATGGATTCCGGCCACGGATACACAGTGGATTTTTGAATTGCCGCCGGAGTGGGTCCCGGAAACTCCTGATGGGTTGGTCGTTTTGGAACGTTCGGCAGAAACCACCCCAGAGGCAGGTGCGGAGACGGAGGTCAATGACGAAAAAGAAGAAAACGTGTGGCGAATTTCGTTTGGCGGACGGCGAAAAGCGGCTCTGACGTTCCGTTCCCAAACGAAGCCGCGTCTTCAGGAAACGCCGATTTCCTGCACGCAAAAAAATATCTATCAATTCCGTAAAGATGGGGTGGATGTTTTCGCCAGGATGAATCTGACGCCGCTTTTGAAGAGTTTTCGCCAAAGTCTTAAACCGGTTCACGAGCTGAATGTTCAGCTGGAGGGGAATCTTGTGCCTATTTCCGTCCGATTCAATGAAACCGAGCTTGAGTGGCACAGCCGTCAGGAAAATGATGGCCTGTTTTTGACCGTTCAGCTTCCGGAAGCCTTTCCGGAAACGGAAAACCAACTGGAAATTTCAGCGATCGCCAATCTGGAACCGTGGTTAACCTGGAGTGGAAATTCTTTACGCGATCTTCCGGGGATCCATCTCGTGAACGTTCCCCGGCTCGAGTGCAGAACGCAGGTCGTTTTCTTTTCACCGCTGGAAATCAGGGATTTTACGCTTCAAAATGCGTATCTGATTTCCAACCGTCAACTTCCCAACACACAGCACGTTCAAATGGAGTTCATGGAGACTTCACCCCCGGCCAAACTTCAGCTTGCGCTTGCGCGTCAGAAGAACCCGCTGATGATTGATCTGACTACGGCCATGGACTTTCAGGAGCATGAAATTTCCGCGGTCACGGAAATGCAGGTTTCCGTTAAGACGGGCGAAAGTTTCGACATATTGGGTCTGGTGGACCGCTCCTGGACGATCGACTCGGTGGAAGTGACGGAGATCTCCCCCGATGGAACTCAGGGAAAACAGGCTTCCGGGAATCTGCTGGAAGATTGGAATGTGGATGTTGCTCCCGACCTGGTGCGTCAGACTCTTTCCGATTTGGATCCAACGGGAGAACTTTCCGGTAAACTCGTCGCTGACGGCTGGGACGTGGAATCTTTCGGGATCCTTCACATCCAGCTCACCCATTCGATTCGCCCGAAACATCCCGTTTTCGTTCAAATTCGGGCCAGACGTTTGGGCTACTCGAACAACTACTCGCTTACCGGGATCCAGCTTGCCCCGATTTACTTCCCGGCGTACCAGATTGGTCAGTCCTGGATCCTGTGCGGCTCCTCAACGGGGTGGAATATCAAATTTCTGGAGCCGTATCGGGAGCACGACATTCAGCTAGACGTTCCGCCAAAGTCGGATCCGGTTCGTTTGCCACTTTTGGATCAGGAAACGCTGGTACTTCCAGGCGAGCCAGAACCCAAAACGGAAACGGAGGTAAAGCCGGATACTGAGGCCAAGCCGGAGATTGAAGTAAAACCGGAAACAGAAATTAAAGAGGAAGAAGGTTTAAAACCCGAGACTGAAGGAAAACCTGAGGCTGAAACGAAACAGGAGACTTCGGTAAAACCGGAAGATCCGATGAAGCCCATTATAGTTCCGCGGAGTTCCGAGCCGAAAAAACAGGAATCGTTTTCTTCGGTGCTTTTCCCTACGCTTGCGGATGCGCGGAAACAGTTTCCCGAGCAAATGTCATTTAAAACGGGAGTTCAGGATTTTAAGAACGTGCCGATGCTTCGTCTCGAACATTCGGCGCGTGAGTTTAGTGCGGAAGTAAACGGTTTTTACGATATAACTTCTACGCCAAACGCGGTCTTTTCCATCAAGTGTGACCCCCAGGGAACGGAGGTAAGCCGGCTTCACCTGATGATCCGACCGGGGATTCTTACGGGAATTAACTGGAAATTCCCAAGGAATCTTGGGGGGACGGAAACCCGCTGTATCGAACGATCTGCGCCGGAAGAAGTGGAAGACCTCAATACGACTTATGAACTGTGGGAAATTACTTTTCCTCAACCGGTTCATGACCCGTTTGTGTTTCAGTTAGCCCTTTTGGTACTTCCTTCCAGTTCCCATCCACTCAATAACGAGAAAATGGTTTCAACAGAACCAACGATGGAACCGAAAACGAACGGTCCGCTAAATCAGGGGTTGATGGCTGACTTTTCAGGCAAGAGTTCCGCAGAGCGTGAGGTTTGGTGGCGTAATTTTTTCCCGAATGGTTTGAATCTTCCGTTGATAGACGTTACGGACGCGGTAAATTGCACGGGGAGTATAACGCTTCAAAATGATGTAACTGATGCGGTTCTGGTTGAGACACAGGAAATGATCCCATCAATTCTTTCCCAGAAAGAAACATCAGGAATTTTGTTTAAAACGGCATCCGAGGATTGCGGAATGTACCGGTACTCACCCCATGCGATCTCCAATACGCCTCGGCCGCAGCTGAAACTCCAGTGGCGAAATCAGAATATTGGTGTACAGAAGGCTTGGGTCTGGAAAGAATTCTGCCAGAGCCAATTTTTTACCAACGGAACCATTTTGCGTTCAGTTTCGTTCAAAATCGAGAATATAGACGCGCAGCAACTGGAGCTTTCGATCCTCAGCCCGTACAAAACCCCCGTGGAATTTTTGGGAATCTTCGTGAATGATGCTCAGATCCCATTTGAGACACTTGTGAAACCTGATTCCAAGGTTCCAGAGGGCAAAGCTCGTGAGGATACTGAGGACGCTCTTTCTTCCCTGGAATCAAAGTCGAAAGGGATTCGGGCCGTGGCCTCCTCCGTGAAAGATGGAGAATTTCATCTGGTCATTCCTTTCCCGGTTTGGCAGAGGGAAAACGAAGTGATCGTTCAGTGGCTGGAACATCAACCCGCCTGGAGTGTATTCGCAACGCTGAATCCTCCGCAAATCTCCACAAATCTGCTGGTCCTTCAAAAGTCCTGGGAAACGTGGATCCCTGAAAATTTTGTGCCTTTCGGGAAAAATGATGTTTCCTGGAAAATCGATTCCAAAGACATTGCTTCGGACGAGGAAACCACGGGAGCGAAGGTGGATACTCCAAACGTTTCTCAAAAGCGGGATTTTCAGAAGGATTCCCTTTTGGTGCGCCTTTTTGGTCCGTTCAGACTCGGAAAGAATATCTTTTCCAGACCTGAAAATCTGACTCTTACGGAAATCGAATCGCCGATTCCGCTTGATCCGCGCTCGCTGGAAAAACTGAGTTCTTTCGGGCCGGAGGAGAAATCGGGAGGTCACTCGTCGAACCTGGCGATTCTTTCGCGGGAAAGGGTTTCACACACCGTTGTGGGTTGGAATGCCTTTACACAGAGCACGGAACGGCCGATTTTCGTCATTTACGGAAACATCGTGGAAGCGTTGCGTTGGTTTCTGCTTCTGTTTGTTGGTTTCCTGGCGAGCCGGGTTTTGGCTCCATACCGTCTCCTGCGGGTTTGGCTTTGTTGTCTTTCGGGTATTTTTTGTATGCTTGTGCCGATGGCCTGGACTCCGATTTTCTCGGGGATCTTCCTTGGGTTTGGGGTTTCATTCATTAATAGTTCCCTTCGTCGGCATTTTCGTTATGTCTCGGGAAATATGAAGCCGGTCATTTCGGTGAAATCTCCGCCGGCTCCAACCCCAGCTTCGAAATCCTCGAAATCTTTGAATTATTCGTTTGCGACGAAAACCACAGAAGTATTGGAGGAATCGGCCATCTTTTTGATCGAGGGAACCGGATCAGGTTTAGACCCTTCCACGGGAAATTCCCGGGAAAAGGAGGAAAAATCATGAAGATGAATGTTTCTTCCGCATCGGCTTTTACCCGTCTGGTTTTCTCCGTGGGCCAAATGCTTTTGGTTACGCTCCTGATGGTTCTTTTGATTTGGAATCCTCATGGACGTGCGGAACAGCTTGAACCTCCAGCGAGAACTGTTTCACCTTTAGCTCCTGAAAAGGGGACGGAATTGCCTAAAGACCAGTCGACCGAGGTCTCCAGGGAGATTCCATGGATTTTTATTCCGCTGGATTCTGAAGGAAAACGGGCTGGGGAAGATTTTTATGTTCCGCTGGAAATCCTTCAAAACCATTTTCAGCAGTCAAAAGCGCTGAAAAACGCTCAGAAGCCGGGATATTTTTTCCGCAAGGCCCTTTACTCCGGCACGGTTTCACAAAATCTCACCTCGCGAGATTTTAGCGTTGACTCACTTCGAGCCTCTTTTGAAGTGGAAGTTTTCGTCCCGGAAACGAAAATTACTCTTCCGTTTACCCAGTCACAGATTTACCTTGTTCCGGGTTCCGCACTTTTGAACGGAGAACCCTTTCAAATTGTTTGGGAGGACGGGAAGCCCGTGGTCAATTTCCCCAAAACGGGCCGATATGCTCTTGAGTTTACGCTCATCCCAATCGTGGAGCCGATGGAGTCCTCGCCGTCTTCACTGGAATCGGAAGGGCTGAATCTTGAGCCAATTTCGGATTCTTCCGAGGAGTCTCTTCCCAATTCGGGGAATGAATTGTCGATGAGCGGTTTCCGTTTTTCGATCCCTGCGATTTCCAGCGCGCGCCTGGAGCTGCAGGTTCCACAGGGGATTAATTCGATCGAGTTCCCGACCGCCCTTGGAAGTCAGGAGTACGACGAAAATTCTCGTACCTGGCTCGTAAGTCTTGGGGCTGCTCAGCAGTTGACGGTTCAGTGGAAAACGCAAAAAGTACGGACTGGTACGCCCGGGATCCTGACTGTCGAAGAGCTTTGTGTATGGCGCCTGGAAGAAAGAAGCCAGCATCTGGAATACCGCACGAGATTTCATTCCTCGGAAGAAGCGTTTTCACGAATGGAATGGGTCGTGGATTCCAGGCTGGCTTTCAAGTCTGAGAACCTTAGGGTTTTCGTTCAGACAGAAAAACGGAACGATGGTTTTTCCTCAGGAACAGAGTATGCCGCGGGAAGTATGCCTAATATGCCTTTTTCCCGAGCGTTGACGTATTCATTAGTTCCGTTTATGGGGGAGAAAACGGTTCAGACTCGTATTGAGGGGAATGTTTGCCGAATCATTTTGACGCTTGCCCAACCCGTGAGTGAACCGGTTTTGGTCATTTTCCCGCTTGAAAATACTTCGGCAGGAAATATTGGTTCCTACCGGCTTCCGTTGGTTCGAACCGAAAAAACGAAAGTCACGCACCGCTGGTTTCAGGTGATTTCCGCGCCTAATTTCCATCTGGAACTCCCTCAAACGGGGACGATCCCATTGATTTCTCCGCAGGAATTCAGGTCTGTCTGGGAAGAGCTCAGCCCTGTTTCAGTCCTGGGAACGGATTATTACGCAGAATCAGCCGAATCTGTGAATCCAGGGGACATGACGGTTTTTTCCGAAAACTCCCTGGTCATTGACGCCAGTCAATCCGTGAATCAGTCTCAGACCTGGACGATCAAATCGGGACCGCTCCCGGCCATTTCGACCATTCACGAAAATCTTTCCTGCGCGTTTGACAAAGACCTGGTCACGGTCCAGTTCCTTTTGCAATTTGCCAGTCCGGAAGCGATTCCATCGCTTTTTCACGTTCATATTCCGGAAGGACTGAATATCCAAAAAGTTATTCTTCATCAGGGAATGACTCAGAAAAATCTGCGTTTTTCGCGCAACCAGAACGATCGGCTTGGAATTTTTAACGATAAAGTTTCGCCTGATACGTCCGAATCACGTAATTCCACGGGAAACGAAGAACCCACAGCCGGAACCCGTGAGTCTGATTCCTCGCTTCCCCCAATGCTTCCGGAGTCGATCCCATCTCCCGTCGTGAAACGTTCTGCCGAGGCAGAAATATCCTCGGCCTGTTCTGTGGAAATCGTTGGAACACTTGACGTTTTGGATTTTGGTGCGAAAAAAGAAACAAAGTTTCCTTTCCCGGACGTTCGGGTTTCGGAGCCGTCTCTTCATTCGGTCCTGCGTACGGTTCATCTTTTCCGTTCCTCGCGTGTGTTGGTGAATTGTCCGATTCCTGCAGGCTGCCGGGAAATGGAAGAATCAGTTTCCACGCGCGTTTCGGGGCTTTTCGCTTTTGAAAATCTTCGACTCGTTTCCGCTTTTTCGGCTCCGCCTTTAGAGCCGATTAAAACCATTATTCAGATTCGGCCGAATCAGCCGAAGGTTTTGATTAATACACGAACGTTCCTCCGAATCCCCCGAGAATTGACCCTTCCGACCGATGACGGCTCGTTGAAACTTGCCAATCCGGTTCAGGGGAACGATTTGGATTCTGGCGCGGACTCATCGTTGGCTCCTTCTTCCACGGAAATTTCCGGGAGGGAGTTGGCCGAGTCTGCGGATTCCGCTCTTTCAACCGGGAAAAAAGATTTGGAAGACGGGATTCCCGGTTCTTCGCCTGATCGACGGCGCAGAGGAATTTCACCGGCGATGCTCCCGGAGGAGTCCCTGAATGAGTCGCCCGTTTATTCCAGCAACTCGCACTGGCAAATGACCATGGAAATGCTTTTGACGGTTGAAAAAGGGGTGATGGACGAAATCGTTCTGGAAATGCCTGCCTCAATTTCCCAGCCGTACGTTTTGGAGCCTCCTATGCCCTACGAGCTGGAACCTGTTTCGGAACAGGAAATTTCCTCCGATGAGAAAACCGTTAAGCGAGGTGCGAAAAATTCGAGTGATAAAAAACCGAAAAGGGATTCAGGTTTTACGTCGGGGATTTCCTCCGCTTCGAAGAACTCTGAAGCGTGGGTTCGGCTGATCATTCACCCCCGAAAACCCGTTTCTGGGAACCTGGCACTTCGCCTTACGGCAGATATTCAGGACACTTCGCTTGATTCAGCAGTACAGAATTCACTGGTTCGTCTTTCCAATCTGCGTTTTCCGGGAATTACCGTCCAGAACCAGGATGTTTTGCTTCCCGCACTGCGTTCAGAAAGCCGCAAGGAACAGTTTCGCTGGTTTACTGAGGGAATGATCCCTCTTCCTGTTTCACGTATGAGGGTCCCCGTGTCGGCTTCCGGTTCGGCTCCCGTTTCCGGCACGGATCCACAGGAAACAGAAACCGGCTTGAAATTTGAAAATCCGTTTACGCTCGAGTGGAAGGCCCCGACTTCGGGAACCTCTGGCAGTGAAGGAAACCTTTTCAGAGTTTACCACGTGATCGAGGAACACTGTTTTGCCCAGCTTCAGGTTCAGAGTTTTGATCTGCTGAATCCTGCTGTAGAACTGACGACGCACTCCATTTTCTGGAATTCGGAGAAGGAATTTCTCGGCGTTACTTCTCTGGACGTTATACCCCAGAAAGCGCAAACCTGTGTCCTTCGGCTTCCCGCAAAGATGAAACTTCTGGAGCTCCATCTGGATTCGCGGCCGGTTCAGCTCGAGGAAGTGGTCTGGGATGAAAGCCGATCAGAATTCTTGCCGGTTTCCAGTGCCCAGAGACACGAGCCATCAGCGAAGGAATACCGTACATTCCGCGTGACGCTTCGCTCGTTTCAGCTTCCGCAGCATCTGGAAATTTTGTATCACGGCAACGTTTCCGACTGGCAGACGGGGAGGCTCCCCGGAAGTTCAGCGGAACCGCAGGGGGAGAACCGTTTGTATCAGCTTGACCTCCCTGTCCTGCTTCAGCAGAGAATGAACGAAATTGTACCGATTGATTCACGCAGCGGCGCGGCTTTTTTCTTTTTGCCGAATGATTCCAGATTGAATCTTTGGTCGGTAACACAGAATGAGACGATTTCCGGACAGACCCAAAGGCTGGCACCGCTTGCGCAGCGTTCATGGGGGCGTGTGCAAATCGTCTGTATGGAACGTCTGCGTGATTTGCTCACCCGGGTTCTTTCGCCGCGTTTGACGGGTTCGGTAACGCAACGGGAACGAACTGCCTGGCTGGAAAACTGGCACTTGCTCTGGCTGGGAGTGGAAAACCTTGTTGAAGTGACACTTTCGGAGCACCCGGAATTCGTGACGGAGGAAATTCAACTGAATTTCAGTCAGCTTCAGACGGAAGGTGGTCAGCTCTTTGCAGAATCACTCCCGCCGGAGTCGATGGAAGAGGGGACGCTGCTCCACAATATTAATGAATTCCGACAGAATTCGCTCTGGCTGGTTTTCATCAGGAATCTTCCCAACGAGGTGAAACAGCTGGCCGCCTTTGAAACGGGGAGCAGCTCGCGTTTTTACATGATGGAAAAAAATCCGAGCAGTTTTACATTCCCAAAGCACACGTGGGCGGTACTTTATACGCTCCTTTTCACGTTTATGATTTCACTTGGTTTATACTTTTACCCGGTGATTTCGGAGGAAATACGTACGACTCCATTCTGGCTGGTTTGTTCCGGCTCGCTCTGGATACTCTGCGGTTTGAATATTTGGATTGGGCTTTTGCTTCTGGTTCTTTCAATCATAACGCTCAGCTGGCGGATCATGAAACTTGTGCAGGAGGAATGATAACACCCCTTCAGTGCGGAGCGTTACAAGTGAACGACGCTTGAATCGTCGTCCTCGCAGTTTATCAGGTTACTCCTCGATCAGAAGCGGCTGGTCATCTTCCTCGCCGGGGAAATCTTCGCTGAGTTTCAGCAGTTTGGGGTTGATCTGCTTCGTCGTCTGGAGGCCCAGGTCCTTCCACTGGTTGAACTGGCGCACGAGGTTCCCGTTCCCTGAGCAGAACAGTTTGCACGTATCGTTGTACGCTTTGGACGAAACCTGGATCGCTTCACCGAGCTTGGCGAAACGTTCGGTGATCGTCACGAATTTCTCGTAGATTTTTTGTGCCGAAGTGAATATTCTGCTCACGTTTTCCGACTGGCGCTGGTTCTGCCAGAGCAGGTTAATGATGTTGAGCGACATCATCAGGTTCGTCGGGTTCACGATGACGATCCTTTTTTTGTACGCCTCCATGATCAGGTCCGGGCGCTTATCCATCATGAGGATGTAACTGCCGTCGTGCGGTATGAACATCAGAACATAGCCAACGGCGTGTTTCACTTCCTTCTCGTAATTTTTGGAGGCCAGTTCCTCCACGTGTTTTGCGACGGACTGAACGTGGTTTTTCGCCGCCTGCTCCTTTTCTTTTTCGTCCTCAGCATAAATGTAAGACAGGTAATCCTTGATCGAAACTTTTGAGTCGATGATCACGCACGCCTGCTTTTCCGCGTCGGTCTGCTTCGGGAGCAGAACCTCCACGTCCGGGATAAACGTTTCACCCTCGCTTCCCGTTTCCCGGGCCTGCGCGAAGTAGTCGATCCCTTTTTTCAGGCCGGAGGCGATGAGAATGTTTTCCAGGATGTTTTCACCCCAGTTTCCCTGCATTTTAGGCTTGACGGTCAGTGCGGTAGAGAGTTTTTGCGCCTCGACCCCGATCTGGGTGGTCTGGTCCTGAAGCCGCGCAATGGTCGTGAGGATGGACGTTTCGAGCTGCTTCTGCTTTTCTTTGTTTTCCACGAACTCGGTCTTGAATCCCTTGAGCTGCTCGCCGAATGGGGTCAGGATCGTGGCGAGGCTTTCCAGATTAGTCGAGAGCATCCCCTCTTTCTGGATCTTCAGGTTTTCGTTTGTCTGGTTTTTGAACTCGGCCCGGAGCATCGTGATCGTATTGTCGAGCTGGGTCTTCATCATCCGCGAGGCTTCCTCAAACCTGGTTTTGAAGTTTTCCCGCTCCTCGCTCAGCTGGATCTTCAGGCTCCGGAGCTGCTCGTCCTTAAAACCGACGGCCATTTCCTTTTCGGACGCGAATTTCTCCTCCAGCACGCGTGTCTGGTCGGCGTGGCGTTTTTCCATCTGCTCGGCCAGTTCCTTGCGATCCTGGTCAAAACGCTGGAGCATTTCCGTCTTTTCGTTTCCGAATCGGTCGAGGATTTGCTGTTTCTCTTGCTCGAAGGCTTCCTTCATCCCGGTGATTTGGTTTTCGAGTATCTGCTGGCCCTCCTTCGCGCTGCGGGCATCGGCTTCCAGAGAAATGAGCCGTTCCTGGTACTCGGTCTGAACTTCGGCGCGGGCCTTTGCCTCGAGCATCCGGTTTTTCCCGCTTGCAAAGAAAAAACCACCCAGAAAACCGAGCAAAAGGCCGAGAGCCAGTCCGATGAGTGCCGCGATAAGAACCGGAATTTCCAGCATTGCAAAACCTCCATGTGTCCGAAAATAATTTCTGCCGATTATACCTGGTCTGGGGAAAAATTGCAAGGGGGGACCCCACCGTAATGATTCAGGGACCAGGCGGAAGTTCACGTCCAGCTCACTGCAAACTCCAGCGACTATAGGCCCCGCGGATCAGGCGGATGAGGCTGATTCGGGCGGATTTTTTTGAATTTTTAAAAGAAAATCTTAAAAACCTCAAGCCGGTTTCCAAAGAGAAAGTCCACCCAAGTTCAACCCTTCATTTAAACACGGATTTCCACGGATTAAATGGATTTCCGCAGATTATTTAAAAGGAGTTTTAAATATTTCCCACGCTTCCCAATCAAAAATCGAAATCCGCCTTAATCCGCCTCATCCGCGGGGCCTATTGCGGCTTTGGGCGTTTTCGGAGGGCTTGAGTTTCGCGTACTCGGGGCCAGATTTTAGGGCCTGAGTGGAAAATTCCCGCCCGTAAAGAATTCCAAAAAAATTCCCCCTCTTTCCTTGACGTTTTCCCAAAAGAGCGTATAATAAAGAAAAAAGTGTTTTCGTACCCAACCCCCAAGAGGCAAAAGTGAGCGTTTCCGCCTATCTCGTTTTTCGTGATGAGTCCCGTTGGAATGAAATCTTCCGTTTAACTTCGGAACGGGTGACGACCATCGGCCGTGCCTTGACCAACACGATTGTGTTGAAGGACGACCGGTGCAGCCGCGCACAGGCCGAAATCCGATTTGACGAGGAACAGGACGCCTGGTTTCTGAAAGATATGCAAAGCCGGAACGGGACCCTCGTGAATGGCCGTAAAATCGCGTCAGGAACCGAATTTCGCCTTTCTCCAAACGACATTTTAATGTTTGGAAAGTCGCATCTCATGTTCCTCAACGAGCTGCGCGAGCTGCCGTCGGACGGCCCGTATGAGGAAGTTCAGGTCTCTCCAACGCAGGAAATTCCTGCCGTATTGTTAAATTCAGACCCCAATCTTTCCGAAAGCTCAAATGTTCTTTCCGGTATTCCTGAAGTCACCGAGGAAACGATGATCACTTATCGGAGGGACAAGGCCCGTTTTTTGGAAACCATCGATTTTGACCGTCCGAGCGGCTCGAACGTAACGGGAAAGCGACTGCGTCGTTCCATCGCCAATCTCTGCCGTCTTGCGATCGAAATTATGCGCACGGGTGAGCAGAATGCGAAACTGGAACTTGCTCTTGATTATCTGCTTCGGGAACTTCCGGTCAATTTCGCCGCAGTCGAATTGCTTCCAGTTCCTTCCGAGAAGAATTTCCCGGTTTCTGAATTGGAAGTCGCCGCGGCTAAAGAATCGGGCAAAGATTCCTCTGACTCCATTCCTCCCGGCTACCAGAAAGTTTCCGACTATCTGGCCCAGACCGTTCTGGATTCGCGTAACGCGGTCATCGCGCGTCATGTGCACGGAGATTCCATCCTCGGGCGCAGAAACAGCGATGGAGTTATTGAAACGACGAGCGTGATTTGTGCGCCGATCTTCACGGAAACCCGCCGTTGGGGGCTTCTGCACGTCTATTCCACCGACCCCGCCAAAGTCCCTGACGTTCAGGATCTCGACATTACGATCGGTGTGGCGGAAATTCTGGGGAATCTCTTCGAAAATCTCCGAGAGCAAAACCAGCTCACAGAAAGCCTGAGCCGTGCGAGAAACGAAAACGCAGACCTTCTCAAGCAGCTTGGAGTGCGGAGCGAGATCATTGGTATCAGTCCGGCCGTACAGGAAATCGCCCAGCAAATCGCTCTGGCTGCGAACAGTCGGGCGACCGTCCTGATCCGTGGTGAAAGCGGCGTGGGTAAAGAACTCGTCGCGCGGGCTGTCCATTTTTCCAGTCAGAGGAAGAAAGCGCCGTTCATCTGTCTGAACTGCGCCGTCCTTTCCGAGGATTTGCTCGCCAGTGAACTGTTCGGCCATGAACGAGGTGCGTTTACCGGGGCCACGGAGCGGAAAATCGGGAAATTCGAGGCGGCAAACGGCGGTACGCTGATGCTCGATGAGATCGGCGAGATGGGGCTGAACATTCAGGCCAAATTCCTGCGTGTGTTGGAGGGGCATCCCTTCGAGCGTGTGGGCGGTAATAAACCCATTTCTGTCGATGTGCGCGTCATCGCAGCCACAAACCGGGACCTGGAGCAGGAAGTCATGGCGGGACGTTTCCGCAAGGATCTTTTCTTCCGGCTGCGTGTGGTGGAGATTCTGGTTCCGCCCCTTCGCCAGCGGGTTACGGACATTCCGATCCTTGCCGAACATTTCTTTCAGTATTTTCGTTCGGAAACTGGCCGGAAATTGCAGGGATTCACGCCTGAAGCGATCGAACGGCTTCAAAAATACGCCTGGCCGGGGAATATCCGTGAGCTGAAAAACGTGATCGAGCGTGCGGTCGTGCTGGCCCGAGGAACATTTATCGAAGCCTCGGATCTTCTGCTTTCAAATATCGCGACGGAATCCATGGGCGCAACTGTCACACCTCCGCCGATCATTTCGGCCAAGGCCTTCCAGCCCAAAACGCTGGAGGAGGTCGAGCTGGATTACATCCGCCGGACGTTAGAATTTACGGAGGGAAACAAAAGCCGCGCCGCCCAGATCCTCGGGATCGAGCGCACGACGCTGGACCGGAAGATCCGCAAGCTGGAAGAGAAAAATTAAGTAAAACTGATCTGAGAAACGTTTTCAAAGATTTTGGACACACTGAGTCCAAAATCTTTTTCCCGGCTTACATGGACTCGTTTTCGTATTCTGCTTCAGCAGAGCGAAAAGCCGGAAAATTAAAATTCATTTGTTCCCTTTCCCCCCTTTTTTCGAGGAGTTTTTTATGAAATTCCACCATTTTCTTTTGACTTTGGCCGCCGTCGTCTTCGGGGCCGCCTTCACCTTCGCGGCCGAATTTCAGGACCGCTGGTTTTACGCGTCGTTCGGCCTCAGGTCTGACGAAGACGCCGAGGAACTGATCCAGCTCATTCAGGACGCCGGCGCGCACGACCTGAACGGAATGCTCTGGGCCTGCGGGCTGGAGCGCTGCGACTCCTGGTCCGAGCAAGCCGTCGCGCGGTTCAAAAAGATCCAGAAAGCGGCCGACGACGCGGGCGTTGAGATCATTCCGATCATCTGGTCCGTCGGTTACGGTACGATGCTCGCCAAAAACCCGAACCTGGTCGAGTCGATCCCGATCAGCGGACTGCAGGTCGTCGCGAAAGACGGAAAAGTCATTCTGGACCCGAGTACCGAGCAGCCGGTCTTGAAGAATCCCGGCTTCGAGGAAAACGAGAACAACCGGTTCAAAGGCTTCAATTTCATCGACATGCCGGGCGTGATCTCGTTCGCCGACTCCGAGGTGAAACACTCCGGCGAGTATTCCGTCCGTCTGGAAAACTTCACGGCCGACCAGCATGGGCACGGCCGCGTCTGCCAGAAATTCACCGTCACGCCGCACCGGAACTACTCGCTCGTGGTCTGGTACAAGACGGAAAACTTCAGGCAGAAGGGCTATTTCCGCCTCCAGATCTACGGCCCGAACGGTTCCATCTCGACTTCTTCGCCGACAATCGACGAGGAGACCGGTACGATGGACTGGACGCGCGGAAGCGTTTCGTTCAACTCCGGCGAGAACACGGAAATCACGCTCTACGCTGGCGTTTGGGGCGGAAAAGAAGGCAAAATCTGGTTTGACGATTTCGAGATCATTTCCCAGGACCTCACCGCACCGGTACAGCGTCCCGGGACCCCCGTCACGGTCAAGAACACAGAGACCGGCAAAGTGTACAAAGAAGGCCGGGATTATACGCTCCCGCCGCTGAGGATCTGGGATTTCTCACGTGGAATGACCACCTCGCCGATCCTGATCCCGGAAGGAAGCCGCATCAAGGACGGTACGCGCCTGACGCTCGATTTCTACGTCCCGTCGCTGACCATAAACGGCCAGACTTCCACCTGCATGTCCGAGCCTCAGCTCTATGAACTTTTCGAAGAGTCCGCGCAGGCGATGACGAAGCTCATCAAGCCGAAAAAGTGGTTCCTGAGCATGGACGAGATCCGCGCTGCGAACACGTGCAAGGCATGCGAAGAACACGGACTGCCGCTGAACGAGCTGCTCGGCGAGTGTATCACGAAGCAGTTCAACACGCTGCGCGCCGCGACGCCCGGTTGCGAGGTTTACATCTGGTCCGACATGCTGGACCCGAAGCATAACTGCCACGCGGATTACATGGCGTGCAAAGGCGATTTCACCGGCGTTTGGGATTTCATTCCGAAAGAGCTGATCATTTCCTGCTGGTACCACAAGATCCGCGAGGAAAGCATGGGGTTCTTCTCAAGCCACGGTTTCCGGACGCAGGCGGCCGCGTACTATGATGTCGATACGCTCGACTCTTCGCGCGAATGGCTCGAGACCTGCCGCCACACGAAGGGCTGCACGGGGATCATGTACACGACCTGGCAGCACAAGTACGCGCTTCTGATCCCGTTCGCCGAGATGCTCAAAGAGTAAAATTTGGGGACGACGCTTCCAGCGTCGTCAGATGTGTAACGGACTCCTGCGGGGACGACGCTTCCAGCGTCGTCAGATGTTCGACGGACTCCTGCGGGGACGACGCTTCCAGCGTCGTCAGATGTGCGACGGACTCCTGCGGGGACGACGCTTCCAGCGTCGTCAATAAAACCATCTGCCAAATCTGAATTTGACGACGCTGGAAGCGTCGTCCCCGTATTTTTTAAACTTTTACAAAACTTTTACAAAATTTTAGGCTTGCCTAATTGACAAAATCTCAAAATGTGCTATACTCTCTCTTAATGATTTGATTTGGCATGGATGGCTGGACTGATCACGGGTTTCTGTGTCGTTTTCGACGTGCGCAGAAATTTTTTTGCGATCAGCGTTTTAGGCAAGGCTAAAATATGACGGAGAGCTTAAAAATTTACTGTGGGGTGAAGAAGATCGAGTTGATGCGCGTTTTGGCTCTGAGGACCGCCCTGGTCAGAATGAAAGTGAAACCGGCGGAGATTTTTTTCGTCAGGCACTGCTACCGGGCCCAATCCCCGACCGGGACGATGGAAATTTGCGCCAGTCAGCGCGAGGTGCTCGAGAAACTCGGCCTCCCGTGGTACGTGCTGCGGATCAGGGAAGAGAAAAGTCTCATCCTCTTTTACGACCGGGAGGCACTGAAAAGCATTCTGGCCGACGAAGCGAAATGGCGGTTTCTGGCCGAGTACGGCTACACCACCCGCACGGTAGAAGGGACGCTGGCGTGGCTGCGCCGCCGGTTCGAGAAATGCGATTTTCCTCACGAGATCGGCCTGCTTCTCGGGTACCCGCTCAAAGACGTGGTGGGTTTTACGCGCGGTCAGGCCGCTCCGTCGTATTACGGGGCCTGGAGAGTTTATGGGGACGTCGAGGAATCGCTGAAAATCATGGAACTGTTCCGTCGTGGGGCACTCGAGGCGGAACGAATTTTGACTCAACCCGAAAGCTGGGAGACTTGTGTCCAGCAAATTGGCGCCCTGAAGATGGCGTCTGTTTAACCAGAGGAGTTTTTATGGCAAATATCAAAGTAATTTACGGAAGTACGACCGGTTCCACCGAAAGCGCGGCACAAAAAATCGCGGATGCTCTGAACGCCGACTGCGTGAACGTGGCCAGTGCGGCGGCGGACGATTTCAACGCCCCGGTCCTGATTTTGGGAACGTCCACCTGGGGCGTTGGTGATCTTCAGGACGACTGGCAGATGGGGATCGACCTGCTTCACAAGACGGACCTTTCGAATACCACGGTCGCCCTGTTCGGGCTCGGCGATCAGGATTCCTTTTCCGATTCATACCTGGACGGCATGGGAACGCTTTACGAAGAAGTGGCCCCGCGAGCCGCGAAGATCGTCGGGAAAACCAGTGCGGATGGTTACCGCCACAGCGCCTCGCGCGCCGTCGTGGACGGTGTTTTCTGCGGACTGGCTCTGGACGATGTGAACGAAGCGGACAAGACCGACGCGAGGATCGGCGAATGGGTCAAACAGATTTCCGAAGAAATTGCGTGAAATCAAGAGGAAATTTTGATGGTGTGTTCAGGCTGCCGGGGCTCTGGTTCCGGCAGCCTGTTATGGTTTATCCTACGGGTTTTCTATTCTTCCAGGAGGCTGGTGTGTTTCCGATTCCACACAGTAACTGCGTTCGGGAAACCTTTTTCCATCGAGCGGCGAAGCCAGACTTCGGCCTTTTTCGGGTCGGCGGGAGTTCCAAGCCCGATCTGGCAGGAAAAGAAAAGCTCTAATTCGGCCGGTGCGCAGCCTTTTTCCGCAGCCTGAGTAAAGAATTCAAACGCGTGCTGGTCGTTCTGTTCGCACTGCCAGCCTTCCCTGGCGGCGTGTCCCAGAAGACATAAGGCGTGGGGATTTTTCGTCTCTTCTGCAGTTTTTTTGATGAAAGCGTAAACGTCTTTTTGTTCGGTCACGCCCTCCGGAATAGGAAAAACGGTCGTGAATGCCAGCCACTCGTGCGCGAAAGTGTCATTTTCAGCTGCTTGACGGAAAAGCCTTTCCGCACCTGCCGTGTCCCGATCGACTCCCAGACCAAAATAAAGACACAGCGCTTTGAGCGTTTGGATATTCGATGCGTCGGAATTTAGCAGATTATGCAGTTTTTCCGTATTGAACTGACCATCTGCATTGGTCAGAATGCGCCACGCCAGTGTTTCCATACAGATCGTACTTCCTTCTTTCACGCCTCTTTCCAGTAGTTCCAACCCCTTTTTCACGTCTTTGGGGCCTCCGATTCCTGAAAGATTCATGTTTGCCAGTATCCCCAAAGCATTTGGATCGTCGGCACCCATCTCGAACCAGCGCCGGGCCTCGGCCAGATCGGACAGTCCATCCTGACCAAACAGGCAGGCTGTTCCCAGAAAGGCACAGACTTCCGGCGGGAAGGTGTGTTTTTTCAGTTCCTTTTTGGCTTCTTCGTTTCCCTGGTGGGCGGCCTTTTCCAGCCAAACGGCAGCGGGAAGGTCCTGATTCAACTTCAGGAGCGTGACTCCGAGCAGGTGTTGGGCGGGAGCAAAACCCTTTTCAGCGGCTTCCTGAAAATGCGAAATGGCAGAATCGGGATCCGACTCGCCGTGCAAGCCCTTCAGCGCGTGCATTCCCAGGATGTAGGACGCTTCGGCATCTCCATTATCCTCGGCAGTTTCAAGCCACTCACGGAACCAGAAGGCGTCGCCGGAGTTCCAGTACTCAACCCCTAAAACGCGTTGGGCCGGAACAAAATCGTGCATTGCGGAAAGAGTCAGCCACTTCATCTGTCTCTGGCGGTTCGCTTTGACTTCCTTTTCGATGCCAGAGTACAAAATGCCCAAGATGTACTGAGCCTCCGGATCTTCCTGTTTCGCAGCTTCGGTGAGGATTTTCTCTGCTAGCAGAACCTCTTTTTTCAGGCCATACTGTTCTTTCAGAATGGATTTCCCAAGGAATGTTTTGGCAGGAATGTAACCTGCGTCAATCGCTTTCTGAAGGATTTCCAGGCCGTACTTTTCGTTTTTTTCAGTACCAAGCCCATCCAGAAAGCAAAGGCTGAAGTAGTACAGCCCTCTGGGGTCGTTCTGTTTTGCGGCCTTTTCCAGCCACTGGAACCCCTTCTGCTCGTTTTTTTCAACCTCACGTCCTGCGATGTAGATGATCCCCAACGCGGCTTGCGCCTCGGCATCGTTTTTTTCGGCGCGGTCTTCAAGCGGCTTCAAATCCATTTTGGGACCATTTTCCGATTTGTCGGCCCACAGGACGGGAGAAAGAATTCCGGAGATCAGAATCAAAACGGCACTGAGAAAGTATTTCTTCATTTTCAACCAATCTGTTCAGAATGCTGAGACGACGCTGGAAGCATCGTCCCCGCAGGGTTTATTTGAGACGACACTGGAAGCATCGTCCCCGCAGGGTTTATTTGAGACGACGCTGGAAGCATCGTCCCCGAACGGACTACCACATCGGGCCTCGTTTGGGTTTATTCGCGGACATTTCGGCCTCACGTTCGGCTTTGATCCTCTCTTCCGGGGTCGGAATCCCATCAAAAACAGTGAATACCGGAATCTCACGACGAAGTTTCGCGAGGTATTCTTCCCGTGCGGTCTCGATTTTGTTCGTTTTGATCTGGTTCTGAATCTGGGACTGGACTTCACTCAAGGGGTGTTTCACGAGTTCCTTGCGTTCCAGAACACGAATAATATAAAACGCTTTATCGTCCTCAATGATCTTGGGGCTTAACACACCGATCGGCTGGGAAAAAATGGCGTCTTCCAACGGTTTTGAGGCCAATTGACCGGGCTTGACGGTTTCACATTTTCCGCCTTTTGAGGCCGTCGCACCTTGAGAAAACTCCTTGGCCACTTCCTCAAACGGCCGGTTTTGAATCGCGACCAATGAACCGATCCGAACGATTTCCTGATACGCTTCATCACGTGTATAATATCGGTTTTTCCGAATGACCAGTTCTTCCCAACTTGCTTCCGGAGGAGTTTCAAATTCTTTCGGGTGTTCGTTGTAGTAATCGGAAATTTCGATGTAGGAAACGGTTGGGTTTTGCGGCAGGGTTTTCATGAGCCACTGCTGACAGAAAAGCATTTCCCGGTACAAATATTTTTGTTTCTGGATGCAGCTTCCTTCCTCCGCAAGGATTTTTTCGTAGTCCTCCCGAAGTTCCACCCCGGCCTTTTTCATTCGGGCGGGAAGTTCCTGATCCTCGAACACTTTGTCGATCAACTCTAAATTCTGCTTGATGCCTTCTGGCGGGACATTTCGCAGGACATCGCAGTAAATCAGTTTCCCCTCAATGGACTGCTGGAGGAAGTTCCGAATCAGAACTTCACGCTGCAAGTCCCAGAATTGCTCGGGGATCTTCTCTTTATTGGCCTCCATGATTTTATCAACGGCCTGCACGATGTCACCCGCGAGGATCACTTGGGACCCAACCTGAGCCAAAACCTGACCGTGTTCGTAATACTGGATCCCCTCACCGCCGAGTTTCGAGGAATCGACCGTCAAAGAAGGAAGCTGCTTCAAAATCGCATCATTGCGCATCGTCGCGGCCGCTTCTTCTGGTTCAGACTCTGCGGATTGTTCTGACGTATTTGCGGAATGTTGCGCTACTTGAGCCGCGGCATCTTGCGGAGACGGAAGACCGGAAACAGGCGGATTATTCGTTTGAGGAAGTTCCACCGCTTTGCCCACTGCTCCATTGCCTTCAGCAGAAACCGAGGCAGGAAGGGAGTCGGGAAGTGTGTTCGCGGAAGGGATCGCTTGCGGAACCGTTGAAACATTTGGCCGTGAAGAGCCCGAATTCATACCCGGCTGCACAGAAGCGGCAATCGCAAAAGGGTTTAGGGGATCCGTTGGAGTTGAGGGAACGGTTTGAGTTGGTGCAGCTTCGGGAACGGAAGGATTATTCGTGCCAAACGCGGTTCCTGCCCGTGCGGAAGTACCATCGACCCGCTCGACCGGTGCAGGCGCAGAAGCGGATTCTTTCGCAGGAATTCCAAGTTCCTCAAGGTTTTGATACTGAGGCGCTTCCGTTTTCACGCTTCCGAACGGGTCGGCGACTTCTTTTTCTTTCTCTTTTTTTGCCCAGGGGAAACGAATAAAAACCCCTTTTTTGGCCGCGCGTGCTTCATCCAGCTCTTTTTCTTTTTGCTCGTCGTAACTTAAAAAACGGTCGGGATTATTCGATGAGGGAACAGTTTCGGCACTCGCGTTTTTTTCGTTTTTCTCCGTTTTTTTAGAGTCAGACCTGGAGTTCCACCAGGCAGCGTCGAGACCGCCGGTCGAAAGAGCCAAAAGGGCTGCAAAAACGGTTATAATCAGGCGTAAGGAAAAGGAACGCATCTTGTTGCCGGGTAAAGCGTGAAATAAGGACGTAAAACTCGTGCCGAGGATTGTCGTGATTTGTTCTTTCAATGGGGATGACTCGCTGGGCACAATGCCCCCGCAAAAACCCTCAGGGCTCTAACTTACCAAATTTTCACGTTTCGCGCAAGAGCATTTCCACATAATTCAACAAAATATCCGAATCCGGCCCGGCATTTTGGGCCTCTTCGTCCAATGGAAGGTACGCGGTATGATCGTCCGCAAAACGAAGCGTCTTCTGTTCCGGTCCGATCTTGTGTCTCGTAGCGGGTTCAAGCGCTTTCTTTGAGGCAAATTCGAAAACCAGAAAATCTTCATTCCGGTAAATCGCGCTAATGAGCCATTGATGCGCTAAAATCCGAACCCGGTAAAGTTTCAGAAGGAGCTGGGCCTGCGGGGGAATATTGCCGAAGCGATCCTTCAATTCCGCCTCGAAATCGTCCACGTGTTCCGGACGTGTCAGACGCGAAAGACGGCGGTAAAGTTCCATTTTTACCCGCATTTCCGAAACGTACTGGTGCGGAATGTAGGCCGTAAGCGGGATACGAACATCGACTTCCACCGTTTCACGCGGCGGGAGGTGTTTCATTTGGCGGACCGTCGCTTCCAGAATATCGCAGTAAAGCTCGTAGCCGACCGCGGCGATTTCTCCGCTCTGCATCGTACCGAGAATATTGCCGGCTCCGCGGATCTCCAGGTCACGCATCGCGATACTGAACCCGGCACCAAGGTGGGCGAATTCTTCGATCGCCTTCAGACGCCGCAGCGCGGTTTCCGTCAGGTTAGCCCCCGGCTTCACCAGCAGGTAACAGTACGCGTGATTCTTGAAACGTCCGACACGACCGCGGAGCTGGTGCATTTCAGCCAGTCCGTACCGGTTTGCGTCATCGATGAAGATGGTATTCGCGTTTGGTATGTCCATACCGCTCCCGATGATCGTCGTGCTGAGCAGAACGTCCACTTCATGATTAATAAACTGGAGCATAACCTTTTCAAGCTGGCGTTCGGGCATTTGGGCGTGACCTATCGTGATTCGCGCTTCGGGAACGATCTGGCGCAGTCTCGCAGCTACGATGTCAATATCCTCGATACGGTTATGCACGAAAAAGACCTGCCCTTCCCGGTCGATTTCACGAAGAATGGCGTTTCGGACGAGTGATTCCTGAAAGCGCGTGATGTGCGTCTCGATGGCGCGGCGGTTGGCCGGAGGGGTTTCGAGGCTCGAAATGTCCCGGATGCCCAAGAGCGACATGTGAAGGGTCCGTGGGATCGGCGTGGCGGTCATGGTCAGCACGTCCACGATCGTGCGCAGCCGCTTGAGCGATTCTTTCATTTCGACGCCAAAGAGCTGCTCTTCGTCGATGATGATCAGGCCGAGGTTTTTGAAGTGTACGTCCGGACTGGCGATCCGATGCGTACCGATCAGAATGTCGATTTGACCTTCCGCGAGCCGTTTCAGCGTTTCCTTTTGTTCAGTTGGGGAGGAAAAACGGGAAATCGCCTCGACGCGGACCGGAAACATCGCCATGCGCTGCTTGAACGTCCGCAAATGCTGCTCGACCAAAACCGTCGTCGGGGCCATGATCCCGACCTGGTAGCCCGCTTCCACGGCCGTGAACGCCGCCCGCATCGCCATCTCAGTCTTTCCGAAACCAACGTCACCGCAGAGAAGACGATCCATCGGTCTTGGCGCAGCCATATCGGCCCGGATCGCTTCCATCGCCCTGAGCTGGTCAGGCGTTTCTGTGAAAGGGAACATCGCGTCGAACTCCTTCTGGAGCGGCGTATTGATGGGAAACGAAATACCCGGCTTCGTCTGGCGGATCGCCTGGATGTTCAGCATTTCCGACGCGAGGTCCTGAATCGATTCTTCGACCTTTTCCCGCATCCGCTTCCACGTTTTTCCACTGTAGGTCGAAAGATTCGGTGCGCCGTTTTTGGAGGAAATATATTTCTGTACCAGCGAGATTTTGGAAACCGGGACGTAAATGAACACTTTGTCACGGAATTCCAGCACCATGTGCTCCTCGGCGCCGCCGGCGTTCGGAGTGTTGGAGGCGGTTACGACCTGTGGACCGGTTTTATTCTTGAGAGGTTCGAGGAGTTTCAGCCCTCTGTACCGGGCGATCCCAAATGAAACGTGAACGACGTAATCCCCTTCCTGAAGTTCCGTGAATGCGTCGATCGCCTTGGAAACAGGCCCGGCTGAACCCGGTTTGCTTCCATCGTCGCCAATTCCCCTGCTTGTGTTTCCGCCCCGCTGGACCTCGCTCCGGTTGAACAGGGCCGAGGACGAGATCACCATTTCATGGCTCGTAACGAAACGGAAACCCTCTGAAATCGTGCCAATGCGGTAGATCAATGCCCGTTTTTTCGAGAGCGTCGTATCCTCGAAAATCGTCGTGAGACGCTTGATCTCCGCCTCATTCGGGCAAAGAACGTAAACTGTTTGGCCGATTCCGAACCGGACAAGTTCCTCCTTGACGCGCGTAAAATCGCCGCTGAATCGCTCGACGGATTCCATGGCCAGCCGGACGTTTTCCCCGAATGCGCCGGAACCCAGGGCGGAGGCGCTCATGAAGGGGAACCTCATCACCTCACGCAGAACCTCCTCGGTCGTGAAAAAACGCTCCGGGTTTTCCTGCGCCTGGTAAAAACGCCGGCCCTGGATCTGAATATCTTCCGGCTCCAGAAGAAAGAAAAGCGTGTTTTCCTCTTTTAAATACTCAGTCAAAAGTGCGCGTTCCGTACCCAGATGAAGGACGGGCGTGAAGGCTGTGACGTCGATTTCCCGAAGTATCCGCGAGCTACGCTGTGTCTCCAGGTCAAACTCACGGATCGAGTCGATCTCGTCACCGAAAAATTCGATGCGTATGGGACGCTCCCAGTCCAGTGCGTAAATGTCGATCAGACCGCCGCGGGAGAAAAACTCACCGGGAAATTCCACGGCCGAAACATTCTGGAAGCCGTGCGTCACAAGCCATTCCGTAATGGAATCCATTGTGATGTTTTCCCCAACGGCCACCCGCAGCGAGTCGCCCAGCAGCGTCTCGGGTGAGGGACTGGGCATCAGAAGGGCCTGGATCGGCGCAACGACGACCGGTGGAGCGGTCTGCCCGCCGTCACTCGCCTGCAAAAACGTCTTGAGCACGCGCAGCCGCTCACCGACCGAAGCGTCCGGCACGAACGTCTGGAGCGTTTCCTCATCGGACTCTTCATCCTCATCGCGCACGGCCAGCATTTCGCTCAAGTCGTTAAGCCACGGGAAAAAGAGGATCGGACGCTCGGAGAAAAGGGGTAAATCATCCTGAAAATCCAAAGCGGTTTTCTGGGTAGAGGTCAGTACCACCACGTTTTTGTCAGGGTTTTCCTCAAGAACAGCCGCCAGAATCGCGGCAGACCCCGCTCCCCAAACTCCTTCAAGATGTGGGTACGCATCCTTCTCGATGAGCGTAAAAACACCCTGAGAGGAAAGAAATTCGTGAATGTGAGCGGTGATTTCTTGAAGTGGAAGCATGGGGGTGAAATGAAAGGCGGTAATGGAGCGCGTAAGCGCGGAATTACGCGTAAATGTGAGGCGGTAATGGAGCGCATCGCGCGGAATTACGCGTTTTTGCGTCCATAACAATTTAACCGGCGCGTAATTCCGGCCTTCGGCCTCCATTACCGCCTCTCAATCGTTAATTTCTCGTACATTTTCATCAACTCGGCGACGATTTCCGGCTCGGTGATGTTTTTGGGGAAGCCGTAGGCGGCCAGGACGGCCTGGTCGTTCGCCTTGTGCGCATTCCGAAGCTCCGCCGGCATGGTATTCTCGTCGTAAAGGTCCGCAAGTGAACAATCCGGGTACAAAGCCCGAGCGTCGAGGATCCCCTGCGCCGTGCGTTCGATCGCCGCGTTTAAAGGCCCCCCTGAAAGGGGGGCTGCCGAGCGCAGCGAGGCTGGGGGGTTTAGGCCAAGGGATGGACTTTCGGCAATTTCTGAACCCCTCCGCCCCTCCGGGGCACCTCCCCTTTCAGGGGAGGCTTCTTGCGCAAGGGGCCACGGGAAATTGTTGTACACGATGGTATTTGAGTACCGGTAACGCATTTCCAGCCGCCCGCAGACCGCCCGCATCCACGCCATGTGGACCGAGGAGGTCAGAACGCCGAA
>JAFTCU010000039.1 GCA_017454585.1 Thermoguttaceae bacterium
CGTGGTGGAAGCCGTGAACGGTTCAGAACTCCCCAAATACAATGCCAGCGGTGAACTGATCGGCTCCACGAAGTGCAAACTGGTCGCGGGAACCAAAAGCGGCCTGGTCGGGAAAGAAGCGCTGGAAACCATTCAGGCAGCCCGTAAAGCAGGCACACTCGACGAACTGACCGTTTTCAAAGTTGAGGGTATCACGGACCTGACCGCGCTGCTGGCCCGGATCCCCAAAGAGAAACGGGGAAAATGGCTGGTCCTGACCAATGCCTGCGGAGCGGGCGAGGTCCCTAAAAAAGAGTGGAAGAATTTCTTCGAAGGACTGAACGTCGTCCTGATCCACGATGCCGATGATGCTGGGGAAAAGGGAGTGAAAGAGTGGTGTAAATTCCTCAGCGGAATCGCCGCCCATCTGCGCAACGTGAAACTTCCTTACGAAGTGACTCCGAATCACGGGAAGGACGTCAAAGACTACCTGACCGAGCACTCGATCGAAGATTTTATGAGGCTTGTCAACGAAACGCCCGAATACCTGGAGAGTGAAAAACACGAGCCGGAACCGAACGATCCGTACCGAATCGCCCATCTGTTTCTCAAAGAGAAATATGAAATGCAGAATCACCCGAACCAGTACACTCTGATTTTTCAGCAAGGAAAGTTTTTCCGATGGTACTACGGGAGTTATAGGGAAGTGCCCCTTGAGATCCTGAACGCCTCCGTATCCCAGTTTGCCGAGAAACTTTTTCAACAGGATTTCGAGAGGCAGATCGAGAATTGCAGTGGCGATCAAAAGCCCTACAAGTACAAAGTGACCCGAAGCCTCATTGCTGATGTCGTCAACGCGATCCAATCCATCGTCATTTGCGAGGAAGAAGGCGATATGTTCTGGCGTGGCAGTGAAGAGGAACGTCCGAAGGAGTTTGAGAATCCGGAATTGCTCATTCCGTTCCGAAATGGAATCCTGAACTTCCCACGTTTGAAAGAAGAATGGGAGAAGGATCGCAGCAGTCTGAACTGGAACGATTACCTCCTGCCGCCCAACCCCCTGTTTTTCAACCGTCACGTGTTCGATTTCGACTATGACGGTAACGTGAAAAGCAAGGAGTGGGAGAAACTGATCATAGAAACACTCGTCGATGAGACAGACGGGAAAAAAGACTGGAGCAAATACTATTTCCTTCAGGAATTCTTCGGTTATTGCCTCACGCCTGACACGTCACTCCACCAATTCATCATGATGGTTGGCGAAGGTGGAAACGGCAAATCGGCGGTGCTGACAGGATTTTCGACGATGATCGGCGAGGAGAACACGTCGAATATCCCTCTCGAACAGTTTGACGACAAATTCGCGCTGATTAACATGCGTGGTAAACTCGTGAATATCGTGGATGATCTGAGTGACATGGGGAGCACATGCGAAGGAAAGCTGAAATCCATTGTCTCCGGCCAGACCATCAGTTCCGACCGGAAGTTCAAGTCACAGATCAGTTTTGAACCGACTGCTCGGCTGATCTTCGCGTGCAACACCCTTCCGAAGCTGCGTGACCAAAGCTCCGGTATTTACCGACGCCTCACGATTCTGCGGTTCAACAAAACCATTCCTGAATCGAAGAAACGCCCGGAGCTCACGACGAAAAAGTTCTGGAAGAAAGAAGTTCAGGGGATATTCAACTGGTGCCTCGACGGACTGCTGCATCTGCGCTGTGACAAGAATGTCTTCGTCCCATGCCCGGAATCGGATGAAATCATAGAGGAATACAAGTATTTCGGCAATCCGACTCTCCGGTTCCTTGATGAATATGTGGAACTCGATCCGAACGGGCGGATAGCCACGAATGTGATACAAGAGAGATTCAAAATCTGGGCCAAGCAGGAAGGCTACGATTACGTTTCTCCTGATGCGCTCGGCATGGCGCTTCTTAAAAAATTCCAGGTAGTCAAGAAACGCTTGGGAGGTAAAATAAGACAGCACTATTACTTCGGCATTCGGCTAGTGGATGACGACTTCTGAATGACATCAAACGGCGCACTTGAGGTTTTTTCAGTGCGCCGAATCTCGTTTTATCCTTTTTCCAGAAACAGCGATCAGCTTCATTCTTGTCGCAAATGTTTGTGTTTTTGCACGATCTGCCAAATGGTAAAATAGATAATTACTCAGAATTCCTGCGTTGAAACCATTGAAAATTTTCTTCTTTTTCCAGAAAAAATCTCTGATTTTCCGATCGGCCCTCTTGAATTGACGACTGTATCGGTTATAATGAAGAGATTGTTTTTGTCAACATCCTTTCGGGAGTCACAAAATGCTCAAGTCGTTTGAAAATTTCATGTCTTTGGTGGACCGCAAGAACCTTCGTACCAACGCGCCGAAAACCCGCAATTGCCGGGTGGAGTTTTTGGAGGAGCGTGCGCTGCTCAGCGCCGTGCCGCTTTCCGCCGCGGAATATTCTGACCTGCGGGCGCAGTACGCGGATTTCAACCTCCCGGAAAACATGGCCGACATGAACGTCATCACGCTCGACCTGGCCGAAGGTGACGACCTCGCCGCCCTCAAATCCGCCATCACCACGGCCGGCACGACGACCCAGTCGGACCTGATTGTTGTGCGTACTTCGACCGATGCCAGCGCGCTGACCTACACGGCCAGCACCGACGAACTTACCATCAACATCAACGCCACCCAGTACGGCTCCATTTCCATCATCGGCTTGGGAGACTCCAGCTTCACGCTCGACGCAGCCCAACTCTGCCGCGTAATGACGGTCACCGGTTCGAGCAAAATGAATCTTGGTGGATTGACGATTCAGAACGGCAAAGCGGACACTGGTGGAGGAATTTACGTCAATTCGGGCGTTTTGCAGGTTACCAACAGTACGATTGCAGGTAATACAGCCTCCTCCTACTACGGCGGCGGGATTTATGTCAATTCTGGAACAACCACGGTCACCAACAGTACGATTTCAGGAAATACCGTAAAATACTACGGCGGCGGGATTTATGTCAATTCTGGAACCCTTGCGGTAACCAACAGCGTGATTTCAGGAAATACCGCTTCCTACTACGGCGGCGGGATTTACAACAGGGGGACCGTTACAACGATTGGCAGCGTGATTTCAGGA
>JAFTCU010000040.1 GCA_017454585.1 Thermoguttaceae bacterium
CTGCATCGAACTCGCGAAACAGGAACTCGAGGCGAAGGCACGCCCGGAATTTGTCGGCGAGATCCCCGATCTTTCGGAGGTCGGCACGATTTATCTCGGCTACCCGAACTGGTGGTCTGCCGCCCCGATGATCATTTACTCCTTCCTCGACTCAGTGCAGATCGACGGCAAGACGGTCCTGCCGTTCTGCACGCACGAAGGTTCCGGCCTCGGCTCCACGGCCCGCAAACTCGCGGCAGCGTACCCCAAGGTGAAGTTCGAACTGAAGGGCCTCGACATTTTCGGACACGTAGCGCAAAACGAGCCGGAAGAGGTCACCACCGCGGTCACCAAATGGCTGGAACAGATGGAGAAATGACCCCGTAAGTTTTTCCTGAAGAACAGAACGAAAAATCCGCGAACTTCGCGTGAGGCAAATCCCCAATTTCACAAATAACCTAAAGAAAGGAATGATACCATGAGTATTATGATCAAACCGGTCCGTATTACCGAAGACGGCTTCATGACCCGTCCGTTCGCCCTCGGCGGCGAAGGCGCGGAAGGGCTTGACCCGGCGGTAAAATACCGCTCCAGCCTCCAGAACTGGGTCATCGACACTGGCAGCGAAGTGATTCTGGTCGATACGGGGATTCCCGCGGAATTCCCGGAAGCTGCGCCTGACAAGGATGCCACGATATACCTCGGCAAGACCATCAAGCCGTACATTGAAGCGCTTGCCGAACTCGGCTACAAGCCGGAACAGGTCTCGAAAATCCTCATCACCCACAAGCACATCGACCACACGGGCGAGCTTCGTGCGTTCCCGAACGCCGAGATCATCTGTTCCGCCGCTGAGGCCGAATCGGACGAGATCAAGCCGTTCCACCCGATCGTCGCGGCCTTCCAGGACGGCCCGTACCATGAATTCCCCGCGTCGCAGCGCATTTGCGAGGGCGTGACGTACCTGTTCGCCCCGGGGCACACGACGGGAAACTGCATCGTTGCGGTTGAGACGGACGGTCTCTTCTACCTCATCCACGGTGATGTCACCTACACGGATGTCGCGTTTTACGAGAACAAACTCTCCGTAGTTTATGACGACAAAGCCGCCGCCCGCGAAACGCTGGACCGCTGCCGCGCGTTTTGTGCCGCCCGTCCGACGGTCTGGCTTGGAACGCATACGCCCGAGGCGCTGGAAAGCCTCGAGGCTCACCGCGTTGTCGATCTTGCCAACCCGCCCGCCGTCATTCCGCCAGGCGAGATCGTGTTCAAGACACCGAGCGGCAAGTACATCTGCTCCGTGTGCGGCTACGTGTACGATCCAGCCGAGCATGACGGCACGGCATTTGAGGACCTCCCCGCCGACTGGCGCTGCCCGCGCTGCCGTCAGCCGAAGGAGAAGTTCAACCGCGCATAGTTGGTCAAGTAACCTAAATCATTTAACTTTAACAAACAAGGAGTCTTCTTATGAACGAAGAAACCCCTCTTTCTCCCGAACACGAACAGATCGAAAAGAAACTCAGTGAGGCGTTCCACCTCATGTGCGATGGATTCCCGGAGCCGATGCAGCTTTGCCACAAGACGCATCGTATCGTTGCCGTCAATCCGGCGGCAGAGAAATACGGGCGAGTGCCCGGGGCGAACTGTGCCCGTAACTGCCCCAGTCTGAAAGCCGGTCTGTGCCGCCGTTTGCTGATGACGCAGAAGAACAGGACCACGTGGTTCCATCTCCCCGCCGAGGGTGAACGACGCGCTTCGACCGCGTATTGGATCCAGATAGATGGTTATCCAGATTATTACCTCCATTTCGGCGTTGGCATCACGATCGACTATGAGGCCAACCCGACTGAAGATTGATCCGTTTTTCTTAATTGTCCATTTTCAAAGAAAGGAAAACTCAAATCATGAAATACACCCAACTGGGCAACACCGGAATCGAAGTCAGCCGGATATGCGTCGGCTGCATGTCTTACGGCAAGGCGTCGGAGGATTTCCACCTCTGGACGCTGCCGCAGGAGGAAACGACTCGCATGGTGGGGCACGCCCTCGATTTGGGGGTCAATTTCTTCGACACCGCCAACTGCTACGCTCACGGCACAAGCGAAGAATATCTCGGCAACGCGCTCCGGGAGGTGGGGGTCGCCCGGGACAAAGTGGTGATCGCCTCGAAGGTCTATTTCAATGAGGGCCATCTCTCAAAGGACGCGATTGCCAGGGAGATCGACGGGACGCTGAAACGTCTCGGGACGGATTATCTCGACCTGTACCAGATCCACCGTTTTGACTACTCGACCCCGATCGAAGAGACGATGGCGGCTCTGGACGCGCTGGTGAAATCGGGCAAAGTTCGCGCTCTCGGCGCTTCGGCGATGTACGGATACCAGTTCCACAACATGCAAATCGCGGCGGAAAAGAACGGCTGGACGCTTTTCTCGACCCTCCAGAACCACTATAACCTCCTCTACCGCGAGGACGAACGGGACCTGATCCCTGTCGCGCAGCAGTATGGCGTTTCCCTGATTCCTTATTCACCCCTTGCCGGCGGGCATCTCACGCACCCGGAATGGGAAAGCGGCTCGAAACGTTCGCAAACGGATAAAGTCCTGCGGGCGAAATATGACAGGGCGAAGGAAAACGACATGGAGATCATCGGCCGCGTCGCGGAACTGGCAAAGCGACTTGGCGTTACCATGTCGGAAATCGCTCTCGCGTGGCACTTCGCCAAAGGGGTAGCCGCGCCGATCGTGGGAGCGACCAATGAAAAGCACTTTGACGCGGCAGTGAGATCGGTCGATTTGACGCTTTCCGCTGAAGATGTCCGCTTCCTCGAAGAACCCTACCGCGCTCACGACGTGACGGGCGCTTTGCCGAGAAGCTGAGAACAACGGAGTGTTACCCTGTATTCTGAAAGAATTACCCCATCATCCTAACGAAAGGAGAAACCCATGATTCGTATCAACTGTTTTTACCAGGCGGAGGAAGGCCGGGCGGAAGAGGCTCTCACGGCTGCGAGGGAACTGGTCGCGGAGTCGCTCAAGCAGGACGGCTGCGTCGCGTATGACGTGTTCCAGAGTGGGACAAGAGCGGACGTTCTGTTCTTCTGCGAGACCTGGCGGGACGAAGCCGCGCTGGCCGAGCACATGAAGTCTGAACCGTTCGTCAAGTACGGCTCGATGATGAAAGCCGTCGGCAAGTTCACGATCGAGCAGTTCGACCTGAAAAAATGAAATTCCAAAGGTTTGAATGAGGAAGATTGTCCCCCCCCTGGACTAACGAAAGGCGTGATAAAAACTCACACAAAGTTCGCCAAGTCCGCCAAGTTTTAAATGAGGAAGATGAATGGGACGCAGTGTTTGCGCAGCCATCTTAAACCACCTTTAAAACTTCGCGGACTTTGCGAACTTTGCGTGAGATAAAAAAACACGGAGAGGATCGGTTCTGCTGCAACGTTTTTTAACGGTCCAAAGGGCCTCGTTTCATTCCACAGACTTTAAGGAGATAAAAATGAACAGACGTGAGTTTATCGGTTCGATCGGCGCGGCGGCGTTGATGTCGGCCGGCATCACGAAGAACACACAAGGCGGGGAGATGGCCGAGGATGCGATCGCCCAATGGGACCGCGAGACGGAACTCGTCGCGCCGGAGGAGTACAAGGCGTACCTGATCGACGGCAATACCCGGGGCCTGGTATCTCTGGAGAAGCTGGAAAAGGCGTTCGACAAGGTGATGTGTGAGGTAAAAGAGACGGTCGTGACGGGCGTCGTGCCGGCCGTGTGGAGCGTGTACAACATGGGCTACATCGTCAAGACACGCGAGTCGCTTTTCTCCATCGACCTTTTTCACCGGCGGGCGGTCGAGTTTGCCCCGCTGCTCGATTTCGCGCTCATCACCCACAACCACGGCGACCACTGGCGGCAGGATTTCTACGATGCGATGGACGGTGCGGGAAAGACTGTCATCTCCAACTTCCTAGAGAATAGCGGCGCGAAGGAAAGCGGCCTGGTTCACGGCGTGAAGACGTTTAAGATCAAGGACGTGGAGATCCGCACCTCGCTCATCGACCATAATCCCAAACTGATCGACTTCACGACGGCGTTCGAAATCAGGATCGGCAGCTTCATCCTCTACCACACCGGCGACAGCGGACGCGGCACAGAGCCGAAACTCGAAACCGTCTGGGGACGGCCCGACCTTTGGTTGTTCTTCCCGGGCTGCGGCATTGATACCGCCGTGGCCGTGAAAAAGATCAACCCCAAGCGCGTCGTGTTCGGCCATCTGTGGGAACTCGGCCACAAACGGGGGCATGTGTCAAGCCGTCTCGACGAACCGCTGATCCGCCCGCGGCTCGTCTGGGCGAAAGAGGCCGGCTGCGAGGACGTCTCCGTGGCGTTCTGGGGGACCGGATTTTGTAACTCATTTAGCCGCAAAGGGGGGGTTCCAGTGCAGCCTCTTTCAAATCTCACGCGGAGTTGCGGAGACGCGGAGAATTAGAGACCTTCTCAAAATAAAAACTCCGCGGCTCCGCAGCTCCGCGTGAGATAAAAACACCACGGTGATTCTTTAAGCCGCAAAGAACGCAAAGAAATAAAAAGGAGAGATGAGAGTGGTTGGGGTGCCGCGGTGTTGAGCGGTAACAAAATAAAAATCCTTTGCGCTCTTTGCGTTCTTTGCGGCTAAAAATTTTTATGGAAATGTCAACGGCGAGGCATTGACGAATTCCCTGCGTGGGGTATAATGCAAATACAGACCTGATTTATGGGCGCTGAAGCGGAAGTACTATAAGGAAAAGCGTAATGTTTGACGAAATGCCGGCCATCTTTCCTAAAGGACTGTATCGTTTTCATTGGGATGCTCGGA
>JAFTCU010000041.1 GCA_017454585.1 Thermoguttaceae bacterium
CGCGCCGCCCTGAACGCTGGCGACATCGCGAAGAAGGCCGAGTTCTTCTCCTTCGGTACGAACGACCTGACGCAGACCTGTCTGGGCATCAGCCGTGACGACTACGCTTCCTTCATCAACGATTACCTCGAAAAGGAAATCTTCCCGAAGGATCCGTTCCAGGTCCTCGACCAGACCGGCCCGGGCAAACTCATGAAGATCGCCGTCAAAGAAGGCCGCGAGACCCGTCCGGAACTCGAGCTTGGCATTTGCGGTGAGCACGGTGGTGAACCGTCCTCCGTCAAGTTCTGCCACAAGATCGGTCTTGACTACGTTTCCTGCTCGCCGCTGCGCGTCCCGGTTGCGAAACTGGCCGCCGCTCAGGCTGCGCTGGAAGACTGAGTTTTGAACTTGGTTTTTAGACGTTATTGACTTGCGAAGAAGCTCTCAGAGTAATCCGAGAGCTTCTTTGATGTTTTATTGCAAAAAACAAAAGGAGATGATTATGAAGCCGGAACGTTTTCAGGCGGAATTGCTGAAATGTCTTCGAGACCACATTTCGGAGCTTCAGACACCTGACAAGGAGTGGGTAATTAAAGGTTTCGTCGATATTTATAAGAATGTTTACGCGATTTCTATTGACACCAAAGTCATTTCAAAAATCATCGAACTTTTACTTTTTCCTGTGATTTCGGTTTTTGCCAAAGAACACGATCTGGAAATGATCCTGGCAAAAGAGCAGAATTACTATCCGGACATTTCCTTTAAAGACACGACAGACAACACACTAATTGCACTTGACATAAAGTCAACTTATCGTCAAAATGAACGCTGGGTAAATGGTTTTACGCTGGGGGCTTTTACTGGCTATTTTCGAAATCGGCAAAGTACGAAAAACATCACATTTAAATACGACGCCTACACGGCTCATTTTGTCCTTGGAGTAATTTACACCCGAAACGAGACCAGGGAATCTGAACGCCAGAAATATACTCTAGCCGAGATGGATAAAATACTCTCAGTCATTTCCGATATAGAATTTATAGTACAGGAAAAATATCGGATAGCCAGCACCCGGCCAGGTTCAGGCAACACAAAAAACATCGGTTCTGTTACGGACATAGAGGCATTAAGAAACGGAAGCGGTCCTTTCAGTATTCAAGGCGTTAAGATATTTGATGATTACTGGCGATACTATCGTACACGTGACATGGGAGATGTGCCCTATTCCAACTTGGCTGAATATTGCAAGTACAAAAAAATACAGCCTTCCGAACCTATTCAAGAGGATGACGAATGAAAGTTTCCGTAAATGACAATCAGTACTTCCTTTTCGATTCAATGAATGTGGATTCTGTGGAGGTATTGGACATTCAGAACCCGTTTCCGTCCACTCGTTATCAGGGGTCCAAGAACAAACTTTCATCTTGGATATGGGACTGCATTCAGGAACTGCACTTCCAGACCGTTCTGGACGCATTCGGTGGTACCGGGAGCATTTCTCACATGCTCAAGCGGAAGGGGAAAACAGTCACTTACAATGATATTCTGACTTTCAATTCCATTATAGGAAAAGCCTTGATCGAAAATTCGACAGTGAATTTGCCCAAGGAAAAAGCAGAGCGCTTGTTTTTTCTGAATCCAGACGCGGGGGATTTCATTCAGAGGAATTTTTCAGAGATTTTCTATACAGACGAAGAAAACCGACAGTTGGACAATCTGGCAGCAAATATCACGGCATTGGAAAATGAATATCAGCGGGCACTCGCGTGGTTTTCGCTGTTTCAGGCATGTATTGCGAAACGGCCGTACAATCTGTTTCATCGCGCAAATCTTTATCTTCGTCTTTCCGATGTCAAGCGCTCCTTTGGAAACAAGATCACATGGGACAAGCCTCTGAAAGAACATTTTTTTCATTACCTTCAGGAAGCCAACCGCGCGGTTTTTGACAACGGCTTTCCGTGCCGGTCGCTGAATAGTGATGTGTTTGCGCTGACACAGACGGACTACGATTTGGTATATATCGACACACCCTATATTTCCAGTCATGGGGTAGGGACGAATTATCTGGAATTCTATCATTTTCTGGAAGGGATGGTCCACTATACACAGTGGCCGCAGTGGATTCAGACGCAATACAAGCACAAACCTTTGCACCGGGAAATGAATTTGTGGACGGATAAATACCAGATTCAGGACAATTTCGACAGACTGTTTCGCAAGTTCCAGAATTCCATTTTGGTCATTTCATATCGTATGGACGGTCTGCCTTCTGTGGACGAACTGCTGACGATTTTGCGAAAGTATAAGACGCACATTCGTGTTGAAAAAAGTCCCAATTACCAGTACGTTCTTTCCCGAAAGGTAAGCGGTGAACTGCTTCTTATCGCAGAATAATCCTTTTATGTTACCCTCCATAAGCTAAAAAAGCCGGGTGATTCGTCATCCGGCTTTTTTGTTTAAGGAACGGCTCAGGTTTCCAGCGTCCACGGCTCCCGCCGCGGGCGGTCGAGCATCGCCTGGGCCACCGGGTCGTTCAGAATGTTTTCCGTTTCCGGGTCAAAGTGGATTGGACGGTTCAGAAGCTGCGCGATTCGGCCCAGATGACCGATCGAGCAGACGCGGTGGCACCGCTCGATGTTCCGGAACGGGACCTCACGTGTGCGGACGCAGTGGAGGAAATCGCCCATGATGCACGTCTCGCCCTCGGCGGCGAACATCGGCGAGTCCAGATCGAGCACGCCGTCAGTCGGGCGGTGGAAAACCTCCCCTTTGTAGTGTGGGATCGGAACGTCCGGGACCGGGTATTTGCCGTTTACGATGTCTTCTTCGCAAAGCCGGCCGTCGTCTCCGCGCAGGCAGATCTCACCGCCGCCGCCATCACGCAGACCGTTCCGGAAACCGGGCACCGTGCCCCACGTCCCACCGGTGTGCATGACGCAGCCGTTGGCGAAGCGGAACGTCAGAAGGCCGCTTTCGTCCAGGCTGGCGGGGATGATCTCAGTCGGGCCGGTGTAATCCAGTTCCATGGCAAACATCAGGCCGCCGAAGCAGTGCGAGCCCCAGCCGTTATTCGAACCGGTAAAGTCGAACCAGCCATTTCCGCGGCCGCAGGTCAGGTACGCGCGGTTAAATGGCCGCCAGGGTGCCGGGCCGAGCCAGCGGTCCCAGTCCATCCCCTCGGGGATCGGCTCGGCTTTAAGAGCGCGGGCAGTGAAACCCGGGAGGCCCGGATTGGCCCACCCTTCGCGGATCTCGCCGAGGTAACCGGCGCGGGCGATTTTGTGGAATTTGTGGTAGTCGTTCCAGACGCGCTGGGAGCCGCCAGAGAAAACGCGGCCAGTCTCGATGGCCGTCTGACGCATGAGCTGGCCGTCGCGGACGGTGCACGTCTCGGGTTTCTCGCAGTAAACGTCCTTCCCGTGACGCATCGCGTCGATCGCCAGCCACGGATGCCAGTGTTCCGGCGTGCCGATGTACACGACGTCAAAGCCGTCCGCGTGGGAAATCTCCTCGGAATATTTGAACTGCTTGCAGTCGGCGTTTCCGTACGCCTCATCGACCATCTGTTTCGCCCGGGCGGCGTGACTTTCCATGACGTCGCAAACCGCCGCGATGTGGCACTGGGGAAGCATCAGGAACGAGGAAGTGTCCAGCCGGCCCTGATTTCCCTGACCGATCATCCCCAGAACGATTTTCTCGTTCGGCGAGACGTGCCCGTCCGCCCCTAGAACGCGGGAAGCGAGGACCAACGGCGCGGAAAGTGCGGCAGCTTGAAGGAAACGACGGCGAGTAATGGAACGGTTCATACTTCAAAAAATGGCTTGAGGTTAAACTTGACGACTAATTCCCAGAAATTCCCAGCTTTTCTCCCAGTTACTTCAGTCTTTAAGTTCCTCCCACCCGATAAACTCGAAAATCATCGCTCCGAGTTCTTCTTTCGAGCCGAGAGTCGGAATACTGTGGACGCCCGTGTTGGAAATGAAGAGTTTGCAGCGGACCTTCGCCAGGCGCAAGGCCTCGTTATAAAGGGCGGCCTGGGAAAGCCCCACCGTCGTATCCATCGCGCCGTGCAGAGTGAAGGTCGGGGCGGTTTTGGACGTCACGTACGTGATCGGACTGTACTTTTTGGCGGATTCGATGAGCTCCGGCGTAACGTCGTCCATCGTGCGCCCGTGGACTTTCGGGTCCCCAAGGGCCGGATAAATGCAGGACGTGCAGACCGTCCGGGTGACGGCGTTCACGAAGTCGGTCGGGCCGTAGAAGTTGATCACCACGTTGGCCTGAGAGGATTCCTCCAGATTGTCGCCAACGTCGAAGATGCGCTGCTCGTCGCTCATCGAAAGCATATTCGACAGATGTCCGCCAGAGGACGCGCCGCTGACGCAGATGCGGTTTTTGTCGATTTTGTACTCGTCGGCGTGCGCACGCAGGAACCTGATGGCGGCTTTCACGTCTTCGATCTGGGCGGGGAAGCAGGCGTTTTCCAGACTCCGCGTCGCGACGCTGGCCACCGCACAACCGCGACCGATCAGACCGTAATGCGCCCAAAAGCCACCGTTTCCGGGGCCTTTGCTGTACCAGCATCCGCTGTCGATCCAAACGAAAAGCGGCGCGCCTTCACGCAAATTTCCCTTGGAGTCTTCCGGAAGGGCAATATTCAGCTTGATTTCCTGCTCGTCGGTCGTTTTGTACGTGATGTTGCGCAGGACGCGGGCTTTCCACTCCTTCGCGCTCCCCGGGGCGGCAGAAAAAACGACGCTCAGGGCGCACAGAAGGGCGAGAAACAAAAAGGAACGGCGTTTCATGGGTTTTTCTCCTTTAAAGAAGGACGATTTTTCGTTTATTATAGAAAATAATCCCGGGAAAGTAAAGGGGGGAGGGGATTTTTTTGCCGAGGGTCTTGAAATTTCTGGGGGTTTTGGGTATAATATAGTGAAATGTGTCCGTAAGAATATTTAACCCAGTGCGTAATTCCGGCCTCGGGCCGCCATTACCACCTTTCACGTGACTTTATACCATGTTTTCACTATTAACTCCCCCGCCAGCAACGGAACCGCTTCCGGAAGAGCAGGTTCCCAGTACCTACCGCAAATACCGGCTTCAGGTTTTCATCGGAATTTTTATCGGTTACGCCGCCTACTACCTCCTGAGAAAGAATTTCACGCTGGCCGGCCCGTACCTCACGGAACTCGGTTTCACGAAGACGGAGCTGGGCTTCGCGATGTCCGGCGTGGCTCTGGCGTATGGCGTCAGCAAATTCGTCATGGGGACCGTCTCCGACCGAAGCAACGCGCGGAATTTCCTCAGTCTTGGCCTCGTCGTGACGGCCGTCCTGACGATTCTCGCGGGCATTTTCGCCAGCCCGGCCTGGGTCGGTGAGGGGAAAATCTTCACGAAAAAATCGATCCTGCTCGTCTGGTTCGGGATCCAGTTCCTCATCGGCTGGTTCAGCGCGTGCGGTTGGCCGCCGTGCGGACGCGTCATGACGCACTGGTTCTCGCCGAGGGAACGCGGCCGAACGATCGCCATCTGGAACGTGGCGCACAACGTGGGCGGCGGCCTGCTCGCCCCTCTGACCGCGTTCGGCGTCGGGATCTTTACGGTCGCGCATTGGGAATACGGCGTTTTCTACCTGCCGGCCTTCATTGCGCTGGGAATTGCTCTGTTGGCGTGGGCCCTCGTCCGCGACACACCGCAGTCGTGCGGTCTGCCGCCGATCGAGGTCTTCCACGATGACTACCCGCCGGCGTATTCCGAAAAGAACGAGCAGGAACTGACGACGTACCAGATCGTCTTCCAGTACATTTTAAATAATCGCCTCCTCTGGTTCGTCGGGATCGCGAACGCGTTCGTGTATCTGCTGCGGTACGGGATCTCCGACTGGGCGCCGACTTATCTGGCGCAGGAGAAAGGGTACAGCATCGACGAATTCGGCTGGGCGTACTGCCTCTACGAGTTCGCGGCCATTCCCGGCACGCTGATCTGCGGGTGGATGAGCGACACGATATTCCGCGGGCGGCACGCGCTCACGTCGATCGTTTTCATGGCGCTGACGATCCCGTTCCTGCTTCTGTACTGGCTGAACCCGCTCGAGGCGAAGTGGCTGGATTTCCTCTCGCTGATCATGCTCGGGTTCCTGGTTTACGGCCCGGTGATGCTCATCGGCGTGCTGGCCCTCCAGATCGCACCGAAAAAAGCGGCGGGGACCTCGGCCGGCTTCATGAGTTTCTGGGGCTACTTCGTCGGAACGGCCTTCCTCGCGCAGTTCCTCATGGGCGTTTTGTTCGACCACTTCGGCTGGAACGGCGGTTTCATTTTCCTCGCCGTCGGCTGCGTACTTTCGATGGTCTTCCTCGGGATCGCCGCTTTGTCGGAGAAAAGCACTCAAACCCAAACAGAGTAAAGGACCCTGAATGCTGACTTGCGCGATTATTTCCCTCGGTTGCCCCAAAAACCTGGTCGATAGTGAGCAGATGCTCGGTCTGCTTCAGGTGAACGGTCTGGAACCGGTTTACGACGTCGAAGACGCTGACGTCGTGATCGTGAATACGTGCGGTTTTCTGGCGGCCTCGCGGGACGAAGCGATGGAAAATATTCAGGAAATGGAGGCCCTGCGGCACGACCCGGACCAGAAATTGAAGTGCCTCATCGTTGCCGGATGCCTCGTGACCCGCGACAAGGCGGCGCTCATCGAGGCGTGCCCCGGGGTGGACGCTTTTCTGGACGTTTTCTCCCGGGATTCCGTTCTGGAAGCGGTTCAGAAGACGCTCGGCCTGAGCGGGGATTTCGGCGTCAAAACTCCCGAAAACGTTTTGCCGATCGTGCAGATCGACGCGCAGGATGCCACGGCTCAGGAAACGGCCGCGCCCGAACCGCTGACGTTTTACGGCCACACCGAGGGGATCGCGTCGGACCCGCACCGGTTCCCGCTCCTTCCGCCGCACGTCGCGTACCTGAAAATCGCGGAGGGGTGCAATCGCCGCTGCGCGTTCTGCGCCATTCCGAA
>JAFTCU010000042.1 GCA_017454585.1 Thermoguttaceae bacterium
GCAAAGACGCGAACGGCCGCGGCCCGGCCTGGTCCAACTCCCTGTTCGAAGACAACGCGGAGTTTGGTCTTGGTATGCGTATCGCCATCGACCAGCAGAATTCCTACGCGAAAGAACTGCTCGTCGGCGCGGCGGAACACGTCGGTCAGGATCTGGTGGACGCCATCCTGAACAATCCGCAGACGAACGAAGCGGAAATCGCCGTTCAGCGTGAAAACGTCGCGAAACTCGTCGCCAAAATCGAAGGCGCCGACTGCCCGAAAGCCAAGGCTCTGTGCGACATCGCGAGCTTTCTGGTCAAACGCAGCGTCTGGGCGTTCGGTGGTGACGGTTGGGCTTACGACATTGGTTACGGCGGACTTGACCACGTGATGGCTTCCGGCCGCAACATCAACGTCCTGGTCCTCGACACCGAAGTTTACTCCAACACGGGAGGTCAGGCTTCCAAAGCCACCCCGCGCGGCGCCGTCGCCAAATTCGCCGCCAACGGCAAGAAGTCCCGCAAGAAAGACCTCGGTATGATGGCCGCCTCCTACGGCAACGTGTACGTTGGTCAAATCTCGATCGCCGCCAACCCGATGCACGCGCTGAAGGTTTTGATGGAAGCCGAAGCGCACGACGGTCCGTCGCTCATCATCTGCTACTCGCACTGCATCAACCACGGCATTGACATGCTGAAGGGTCTTGAGCTCCAGAAGGAAGCGGTGAAATGCGGTTACTGGCCGCTGTATCACTACAATCCGGCTGATGAGACGCCGTTCCACCTTGACAGCAAGGCGCCGGAAGGCGAGTTCAAGGAATTCGCTCTGAAGCAGAACCGTTTCAAGACGCTGAAGCTCCTCAACACGCAGGAAAAGATGGACGAGTTCCTCGCCGAAGGCCAGGGCGACATCAACAACCGTTACGAGTACTACAGCCAGCTCTCGGCTCTGAAGCACGAGTGAAAACGGGTTTAATAGTGTTTACGGGGACGACGCTTCCAGCGTCGTCTTAACCAGAACTGAAACGGAGTGACGCAAGTCGCTCCGTTTTTTTTGTTTTCTTTGCCGGAAAAATCTCTCGTTTTTTCACGGCCGTCTCTTGAATTTCCTCAAAAATCTGCTAAAATGAAAAAATCAAACGGTTCATTGTGCGTTTTCTACATTCGCGAGGTTAATATGAAACTCACCCACCTCCCCGTCGCGCTCGGCCTCCTGCTAAGCCTGGTTTTCGTCTCCGTTTTGCAGGCGGAAGACGGCTTTTTCTCCGTTCGGAACGGGATCCCCAACAGTCAGTACTTTTTCAAACTGAACCAGACCGGGAACCAGTACATTTTCTACGTCGGCAGCGACCTCATGCTCGGGACCGGCCTTTCCTCGACGAAAAGCTGGAGCAGGCAAATGACCGACTGCTTCCGCGCGCATTTTCCCGACTCGAGCATCATCGAGACGCGCCACCCACAGCCGCTCGGGAGCTGGTTCGCGCAGTACCGTACCTCGGGCGGCCAGGCGGTTTTCGGCGAGGTGATCTGCAGCGGGCACCTCTGCGTTCTGGAGCTGGCGGTCGGGGACCAGGGCGTCGATGAAAAGCACGTCAACCGCCAAATCGAGGGCCTTCTGCGCCAGATCAACCGCTACCGGGCGACGCACAGCACGATCATGGTTTACGCCCTGACGCCGGAGCTTTTCGAGGCGTACAAAGTCGGCCGGGAGCCGCAGTACATCACGTGGTGCGAGAAGATCGCCGACCATTACGGCATTCCGACGCTGAATCTGGCCAAATACGCCGCCGAAAAGATCCTCGCGGGCGAGATCAAACTCGAGGACTTCACCACGGACGGCATCCACCCAACCGACGCTGGAGAAAAGATTTACAACGAGGCGATCGGGCAGTTTGTGGACGCTCTGATGGCCGCCCACGAAGTCCCTGAAAAGCCGGAACGTTTTACCCTTCCGGAGCCGCTTTTCTCCGAAACGAACGCGAACGGGCGGATCATCGCGTACGAGCTGGCCGACTGCTCGCCCGGCTGGCAGACCGGCACGGAAAGCCCGATCAAACCATTCCGCCACGTGCTTCTGACCGACAAAGTGGGCGAGACGATCAAGCTCGATTTCACCGGGACCGACGTTGGGCTGATTGACGTTCAGGGCGTGGACGCAATGGATCTGGAGTACTCGCTGGACGGCGGCGCATGGAAAAAAGTCCCGGCCCGAAAACCCGCGGAGGGCTTCGAAATGCGCGTGATCCCGTTCGAGGAAATGCTCGGATGCGACAAAACGCCCGACGATGAAGCGTCGGAGAACAGACACATGATCGTCATCCGCACGCTCGGGAACGGCGTGGCGCGGATCGGCGGGATCCTCGTGAACGGAACCGTCGCCGACCCGTACGCCGGGCTGAACCCGCTGCAGAAGATCGACGCGATTTACGCCAAAATGAAGCCGATCGAGTACACGCCGGATCCAGACCGCTTCAAGTATCTCCCCAACACGATGAAGCGTCTGCACGACGGCGGCTCACTGCGCATGGTACTTCTGGGCGATTCCATCATCGGGAACACGCTCAGCTCGCAGTTTGAGCTGCTTCTCATGCGTGATTACCCGCGCTGCAAAATCGAGAAGATCGGCTCGATCCGCAGTTCCACGGGCTGCAACTGGTACCGCTACGAAAACCGCATTCAGGAGTACGTTCTGGACAAAAAGCCGGACTTCCTGATCATCGGCGGCATTTCGAACGGCCAGGACCCGGAAGCGGTGCGCGACGTGATCCGTCAGGTTCGGGCGCAGATGCCGAATCTGGAGATCCTGTTCATCACGCCGGTTTTCGGAGCGATGCGTGACGACCACATCAAGAACTGGGCGTACATTCCGCCGGAGGGTTCGTTCCGGGCCGGGATGAAGTGGGTTTGCGAGGAGGAGAAGTGCGCGTATTTTGACATGACGGCGCCGTGGTGGAAGTACATCCAGGAAAGTGGTCAGACGTATGGGTGGTTTATGGGGGACGCGGTGCACGCGAACGCCCGCGGCTGCCAGATCATTGGGCGGCTGCTGGAAATCTACTTCGACAGAACAAAATAAAAAAGCCCCCTAATATTAAAAAGTTTTTGAAAGAGGGGGTCCCGGGGGAGGAACAATTTTCAAAATGTTCCTCCCTCCGCGGGGCCTAATCTCTTCACGGGCGAGTCTTTTTTCTCCCGCAGGGTGAAAAAAGCGAGGGCGTTTACCCGAAAGCCCCCTCACCCCCTTTTGCGCCATTCATCCCGTTCAATTTGAAGGAGCATCCCCATGAAACCCCTGATTTTCACCCTCACCTTCCTTTTCACCGCCGCGCTGGTTCAGGCAGAGGACTTTTTCGCGTTTTCGTACTTCACCGGCAACGGCGAGGATGGCCTGCACCTGCTCGTCAGCCGGGACGCGATGAACTGGGAAAAAACGAACGGCGGAAAATCTTACCTCCCGCCGATGCCCAACCAGCTCATGCGCGACCCGAGCATTTGCCAGGCGCCGGACGGGCTTTTCCATCTCGTCTGGACCACGGGCTGGTACGACAAGCTCATTTTCGGGCACGCCACCAGCCGCGATCTGATCCACTGGTCCGAGCCGGAAGCGATCCCCGTCATGGAGAGCGAGCCGACCACGCGCAACGTCTGGGCGCCTGAGGTCTTTTTCGACGCGGCCAGCGGTCAATATTACATCGTCTGGGCCTCCACTGTCCCGGGTAAATTTTCGCAGGCGGGAACCGGCAGCAGCGAGGACCGCTACGACCACCGCCAGTACTGCGTCACGACGCGCGACTGGAAAACGTTCAGCCAGACGCGCCTCTTTTTCGATCCGGGGCATAATGTGATCGACTCGTTCCTCGCCAAACGCGGCGGGACGTACTTCCTCTTTTACAAAGACGAGACGCTGAAACCCGAGCGGAAAACGATCCTGCTGGCGACCGCGCCGAGCCCCGAAGGCCCGTGGACCACGCAGGGCGAGGTCTTCCCGTACATCTGGGTGGAAGGCCCGTCGGCTCTGGACCTGAACGGCACGTGGCTCGTCTGTGCCGACCGCTACACGAAGCACTGCTACGGCGCAGTGACGTCCACCGACGGCGGCAAGACCTGGACGGACGTTTCCGACCGTTTCCACGTTCCGCCGGGAATCCGCCACGGCACGATGTTCCGGATCCCGAAAGAGGTTTACGACGGGCTGAAGAAGTAAATACGGGGACGACGCTTCCAGCGTCGTCCTCCAATTATGAATTATGAATGAAGAATTATGAA
>JAFTCU010000043.1 GCA_017454585.1 Thermoguttaceae bacterium
CTGGTTTTGAAGCAGTTTTTTAACGACACTGGAAGCGTCGTCCCCGTATTTATTAACGACGCTGGAAGCGTCGTCCCCGCAACATCACCCCCTGAATGGGGGAATTTTAACCTTTCCTAAAAATTTTTCGGAAAATTTGCCAAGTCCCCCTTGTAAAATTTTTATTTTCGTGTATATTTTAGGCATAACTAAAGTTTAGGAGATGCTAAACCGAAATCAAACAATGAAATTAAATCAAATATTTTAATAAAAGGAGAGAACAACCATGGTACTTTTGAACGCTCAAAAAGGGAACAGTCACCGCATCGTCGCGATCAACGCTGAAGACGCTCTCGTCGGCAAACTGGCTGCTTTGGGATTTGTACCCGGTGCGAAGATCAACGTTCTTCGCAACTCGCTTTTCGGCTCGGCCATCGTTTCCTGCAAAGGTGCGCAATTCGCTCTCGGCCGCGGCTTGGCCGAACGGATCCAGCTCGACGACTAATCCCGCGAAGGAAAAAAGGTTTTACGTGAACCTTTTTTTCAGCCTCAGGTTTTAGGCAAGACTAAAACTCAAAAAACGAGAATCATTAAGACGTTTCGTTTTGCCGAACCTGTACACATCCTTCGCGTTTATTTTTTCATTTCAATTTAAGGCTAGGCTAAAATGAGTTCAGAAATTAATATCATCCTTGCGGGAAACCCAAACTGCGGCAAATCGACGATTTTCAACCAAATTACCGGCGCACGCCAGCACATCGGGAACTATCCCGGCGTCACGGTCGAGAAGATGGAAGGCGCCTGCTCCTTCCAGGGACACAAATTTAATGTCGTGGACCTTCCGGGGGCTTACAGTCTTGACGCGCACTCCGAAGACGAAGCGGCCGCGGCCAGTTATTTGTTTGATTCCGTTGGAAAAGACCGTATTCTGATCGACGTGATCGACTCGGTGAATTTCGAGCGCAACCTGTTCCTGACGCTTCAGCTCCGCGAGCTGGGTATTCCGATGATCATTCTGCTGAACATGGTGGACCTGGCTCACCAGCGCGGTTTCGAATTCCAAAAAGAGGAAATTTCCCGGTGGTTCAACGCTCCGGTTCTGGAATGTGTTGGTTACACCGGCAAAGGACTTAATGAGGCTCTGCAGGCGGCGATCGATATGTCGCACGAGATCGAAGCGGGAAACAAACAGCAATGCCCGGTTTGGGTCCACGAGCTTTCACACAATGGAACGCTTCCCAATCCAATCTCGAAGGAATCCCTGGAAGATGTGAACATCGTAATTCCCGAAGACACCAGAAAAGAAACCACGCCGAAAACCGACGAATCAAAAAAAGCCTCGCTTTATTACGAAGCCATTTCCCGGATCGTGCCGGAGCTGATGACGTTCAAGGAGGGGGTGAATCCCGCGAAGGAAAGCCGCCTCGACCGCGTGTTTCTCCATCGAATCTGGGGGCTGCCGCTCTTTTTCCTGATGCTGTACTTGATATTCCAGTTAACATTCACCATTGGGGCGTACCCGATGGACTGGATTGAGAGTGGGGTTGAAGCGTTAGGGGATTGGGTTGGCGGCCTCTGGACCGATGGATCGGAAAGTCTGCTTCGGTCGCTGCTCGTTGACGGGATCATCGGCGGCGTAGGGGGCGTGATCGTGTTCCTGCCGAACATTCTGATCCTTTTCCTCGCCATTGCCCTTTTGGAAGATTCCGGCTACATGGCTCGCGCCGCGGTGCTTATGGACCGATTCATGTCGAAAATCGGACTTCACGGGAAAAGTTTCATCCCGATGCTCGTCGGTTTCGGCTGCTCAATTCCCGGAATCATGGCCACGAGGACCCTCGAAGAACGCCGTGAACGCCTCGCCACGATGTTCGTCATCCCGCTGATGAGCTGCGGCGCGCGTCTGCCGATCTACGCGCTTCTGATTCCGGCATTCTTCCCGATCGCCTGGCAGGGCACGGTTTTGTTCGGGATTTATATGGTCGGGATCGTGCTGGCGATCATCGTCGCGAAGGTTATGAGTCTGACCGTCCTGCGCGGCGAGCCGATCCCATTCGTGATGGAGCTTCCTCCCTACCACACGCCGACGATCCGCACGGTGGTCATGCGGGCGCTTCAACGCGGCTGGCTGTACCTGAAAAAAGCTGGTACGATCATCCTTGGAATTTCCATCGTGCTCTGGGCGCTCACGACGTTCCCGAAGCTGCCGGAAGAACGCGCCGCGCAGTTCGGCGAGGACGAGCAGGCCCTGCAGGAAGCCGCTCTGGAATACAGCGGCGCGGGACGGATCGGAAAGGCGATCGAACCGGTCATGAAACCGATGGGAATGGACTGGAAGCTGGGGACTGCCTTCATCGGAGCGTTTGCAGCGAAAGAAGTTTTCGTCTCGCAAATGGGCATCGTGTACCGTGTCGGCGAGGTGGAAGAAGGGGATACGACTCTGCGCGACATCATGGCGAAAAACTACACGCGACTGCAAGGGATTTGCATCCTCCTCTTCGCCCTCATCGCGACTCCTTGTATGGCGACTTTCGCCGTGATGGCCCGTGAGGCAGGCTCGTGGAAGTGGGCGTTCGCGCAGTGGTTCACACTCACCGCGATGGCGTGGGTCATTTGCACGATCGTGTACCAGGTAGGGATCCACTTCATAAGCTAATCAGTTAAAAGAGTCAGGAGGTTTGCAATGTTTGAAATCATTTTGGTCGCGGTCGTCGTTGTGCTCGCAGGGTCGTACATCGTTTACGAGAGCATACGGAGTTTCAAAACTGGCAAATGTCCATCCTGTAAAGACTGCCACTGCGGCTGTGACTGCTGCCACAAGAAAGAAAATTAAAGAGTTTAGGGGAATACGGTTTCATTTCAAATTAGCATTTGGATCCTTGTTATGAGCCGTATTTCCCGCCAAAAATCCAAGACCGTACTCTCCTGAAGCCGGCGCATCGTCCTTTTACCTGTTTTCCTCTGAATGAAATCGTTTCCTGCATTCACGGATTTTATGGACGATGCGTCGAGCTTTTTTAAATTTCTTCTCTGGAATCCGGAAAATAAGAATTCTGAACCCTTGACAAAAGTCACACCCTGAGTAAAATGAGAAAAAAAGACCACTGCCTTGCTTGATCTTCAAAAGCGATTTCCCGAATTCCTTCAATTCCAAAAGAAAGAAATGATCATGAAATACGCGAATTTCCTCCGTCTGTTGGTGATTCTCGCCTTTTTGTGCGTGTTTTCACCCGCGAGCCAATCCGGCCCGCCGCAGGTTCCGGGATACAAACCCCCGACCCACAATGCTCCGGGAAATCCTCATCACTTCACGCCTCCACCCCATGCCAAACCGGTTCAACCACAGCGCCCGGCTCCACCGCCAATTCATGGTCCTAGACCGGGTCACCCGCCCGTCGTTCATCACGGTCCGCACCATCACCCGGGTTTTTATCCGCCACCGCCCCCACCGCCGCGGATCCCGGTCTATTTATACCCGCCGGTCGTCATTTCCCCGCCAGTTTATGTCCCTTCAACGATCTATACGGAACCTGTGTCTGGGCCATATTATGGCGAAGAACAGGCGGACACAATGAAGCAGATCGGGATTTTCAAGGCCTACGTGTATATAGATGATGGAACAAAAGACGCCCAGCAGAACGGCGTGGCCATTTTTTATCTTAACGATCAGAACCTGATCGGCGGCTACTTTTACGTCAAACAGGGCGTTCAGCCGCTGACCATTCAGGGAATCGCGGACAAAGAAACCGGCGATGTGGAATTCCGCGTGAACGGAACCAACGGCACGTACTTCACCAAACTGAACGATCTGATCACAAGGGATAAAGTTTTCCTGACCCTGGAGCGGGAAAATGAGAACGGCAAAATAGAAGCGATCCAGGTCGGCTACTTGAGCCGTGTACAGGAAAACCTTTAAAAAGCCACTCATTTTCGGGCCTCCCGCTGAATTTTTAATCAAATCCCCTTTTTACCCGAAAGGACCCACCCATGCGTTTTTTATTTCCCTCAATCCTCGCGTTGCTTCTCTGCCCGGTTTTCTGTGCCGCGCAGTCGGAACACGCCAAAAAAATCGCCGAGTCGTTCAAGGACGGGCCGGAACAGTATCAGCGCTACGCCACCGATATGCTGGTGAATCTTCCGGATTACGTCGTGTACACGCCGAAAAACGATAATATGGTCCTCGGCGACACGTACGACGACCACTTCCAGGTGATCTCCAAGGACGACGGAACCCTTTTGGCGTTCTGGACCCAGGCAACCCGTGAGGCGGACATCGACCAGCACATCGCGTTTTCCAGGAGCACCGACGGCGGTCTGACCTGGACCCCAGTTCAGGTTCTGGCCGGCTCCGCCAACAAAAAGAACCCGCAGCTTCTCGCGAGCTGGCAGCAGCCCATGGTTTCCAAATCCGGGCGCATTTACGTCCTCTGGAACCAGCAGACCACCTCCCGCGGCCCGCATTGCGGCGACTGCTTCGGGATATACTCCGACAATAATGGGGATAGCTGGTCCGCGCCGAAGCAGGTCAAAATCACCCGCACGTGGAAAGACCCGGACGACCCGGCCATTCCGACGAGCTGGTGCAACTGGCAGAGGCCGCTGCGGCTGGGCGAAGACGGAAAATACTTCGTCGGGTCCTCCCACCACGGCAAAAACGGCTGCGGCATTGAGTTCTGGCAGTACGAAAACATCGACGACGACCCACCGGTCGATCAGATCAAAATTTCGGCCTTCTCGACCGCCGAGGACCAGATTCTGTGCCTGACGGGCGACCAGATCGTTTTCCCGGGCCAGAACGCCTGCGAGGAAGCGGCTCCGGTGAAACTTCCTGACGGCCGGCTCTTCGTTCTGATGCGCACCGACGGCGGATACCCGTACTGGACGGTCAGCGCGGACGGCGGAAAAACCTGGTCCCGCCCGGAAAAACTGCTCGACCGGGACGGCGGCAAACCGTTCCTTCACCCGCGCTCCCCTGCTCCGATGTACGACTGGAAGGGGTGCGAGGCGGGAAGCGGTTACTACTTCGCGCTCGTGCATAACACGTTCGACTTCAACCCCGAAAAGAAAACCGCCTACCAGGCGCGTGGGCCGCTTTACCTGATCGCGGGAAAATACATCGAGGGGGCTCACCAGCCGATCTGGTTCACCGAGCCGCAGCTTTTCGCGCCGCGCAAGGGTGGAAACTCGTTCTATACGAGCTACACCGTCCGCGACGGGAAGGGCGTGCTTTGGTTCCCGGACCACAAGTTCTTCCTCCTCGGCCGCGAGATCGGGCCGGAATGGTTCAAGGGCGTGGACGATCTGAAGAAGTAATTAATATTCTGATTTCCTGCGCCCCTTGGTCAGGTTAATGAAAAAAAAGGGGACGATGCTGAAAACATCGTCCCCGTAATATTTTCCGTATTTTTATTTCTTTCGCCAGTAAAGCAACCCCGCAGCGCCCAGCAGGAGCAAGGCCCACGTGGACGGTTCCGGAAGCTGGTCGTATCGATCGCCGAAAACCAGCAGCGTGTCGCTATTCAGAAGCGTCAGGTTCCAGTAATTATCCGTCCCTTCGATCATCATTTGGGAAAAGTCGAAAGTATTCTCATCTCCACTGGCCATCAAGTATTTACTCAGCGGGATCGTGTCGCCGAGGGCGTACTCATTTTCCGTATCGATAAGCAGGGACGTGTTGGTGAAATTCAGGCCCGCGGCGGTGATTTTGTCCAGATTATCGTCCGTCAGACGCAGTTCGCCGCCCGTCTGGGTGTAGGTCCCGCCGACAGTCAGCGGCCCGTCCACCTGGACCGTTCCGCCATCGACAGTCAGGTTATTGGAGACCGAGGGATTGGTGGAGCCGTTCTTCTGGAAGACCAGTTTTCCGCCCGTCATTGTAAAGTAGCCGGAAGGATCCTTGAGCGTCGTGACCGCCAGCGTACCGCCGGAAAGCTCCATCAGGTCGGTTTTGCCGTCCACGAGGTGTGCGTCCGAATCGCCTAACGTGAGCGTTTGCGTGGTAAACGTTCCGCCGGTCTGAGAGACGAAGCCTTTGCCGCGGTAACCATTGGACGAGTTGTAGGCGCCAATGGTCGTCGTGGTAACGTTCAGCGTACCGTCGGCCATGTTGACGATCCCATTGGGTGTAACAGAAGTACTGTTGCCAACGACCAGATTCCCGATCGTCGCGGTCCCGCCGTTCTGGTTGTAGGTTCCCGTTGCTTTATACTGACCGACCGTGAACGAGCTGTTCGCTTTGAGCGTACCGGAGTTGAGCGTTAAGGTTCCATCTTCGCCGTCGTTTCCGACATAAGCGTTGGCCGTAAGGGTCATGCTTCCGCCGTCGATCGTGGCCGCGCTTCCGCTTCCGCCGTTTCCGACCGACAGGAGCCGCAGATTGACCATCCCGCCTTCCGCAACATTAAGCGCACTGGTGTAGAGCCGGAAGTCGTTGGAGCCGCTGGTCGCGGAGGTGAAATCGATCTTCCCGCCGTTCTCCACGTTGATCGTCTGGCCCTGCAAGCGCACCGCAGTGCTGTAGTTCACCATCAGCGTCGCGCCGTCCTCAATGGTGACGGTCCCTCCTCTTCCCAGTGGCGTCTGAGTCGCCGTGCCGTTGATCTGGAGCGTACCCTCGGAGATCGTCACCCCGTCGATGAATGTGTTCGCTCCGGTCATCGTCAGCGTTCCAGCCCCGGTCTTGAGGATGGAGGCGGAGCCGGTTTCATGCAGCAGAGTGTTTGTCAGCTGGAGCACCGTATTCGCGTCTGTTTCAAACTCGGTTGCGCCGGTCACGCGCATACGGAATTTGGAAGAAATCGTTGAAACGGTCGGATTCTCAGCCGTCGCGCCTTCCAGGGCGTGAGACCAGAATTTGACGTTATCCTGCAAAATGTCAAGGTAACCGCCGCCGGACGAAGAGATCGTCGCGCCGTACAAGTTGAACACGGTATTTCGGAGCGATTCGTTCCCGGCGGCATTGTCCAGTGTGCCGTAGATGTTGAAGGTGTTCGCGGTACCATTATTATAGCCGAGCGAGTCGTGAATGCCGCAGAGCAAAGTCGCCCCCGCGTTGATGGTGACCTCGCCTTTGAAAAATTTGCTGTTTCCGGGACTGACCGATATCTTGAGCGTCCCCTCTCTGACCGTCGTGGTGCCGGGATAGTTAGGAAGTTTGGTAAACTCGACCGTCCCCGCCCCGGTCTTGAGGAAGTCAGGGGTACCGCCACCCGTCACGACGTCTTTCAGTTGCAGCACGGAATTCGCGTCGGCCCCAAATTCGATCTCGCCGGTCACACGGAAATTGATTTTGCCCGAAATCGTCGAAACGGTGGGCGCTTCGGCCGTGGCGCCGGCCAGAGCGTGGGCCCGGAACTTCACGGTATCCGCCAGAACGTCGAGCGTCCCGCCGCTGGTGCAGGAGATCGTTCCGCCGTACATGTTGAAGACGGTATTCCGGAGCGATTCGTTCTGGACCGCATTGTCCAGCGTGCCGTAAATGTTGAACGTGTTGGCGGGATTGGCGTTATAGCCGAGCGTGTCGTGCTTGTTGCAGACCATGCTCGCGCCGGCGGCGATGGTGATCGTGCCGTTGAACAGCTTGCCGCTCCCGGCAGCGCCGTCCAGACGGAGCGTCCCGCCGTTGATCACCGTGTCTCCGGTATAAGTCGTCGCGACGGAATACACCAGCGTCCCCGCGCCGGTTTTGGTAATGGTCCCCGTGCCGGAGATGCCGGCGACAGAGGAGGCGTTTTCCGTATCGTTAATAATAAACGTCACGTTGCCGACGCCGCCATCCCCGATCACGATGTTCCCGGTCGGGATCGGATTTTCCGGGTCCGTGTCGGAATAGGTCACGTCAGCAAAGGCGTGGGAACTCACAAACAGGACTGCCAAAGAAGCAATTCCGCAACATATTAAAAATCTGTGGCAGATGTTTGTGTTCTTGAAAACGAAGTATCTCATTTTACTTCCTCCCGACTGGGGCACAGGAAAAAGGGTGCTCATCAGGTTAAACTACTTATCAAAACCGACTGGCGAGGATCACTATTTCTTCCGCCAGCAAAGCAGACCGAATACGCCCAGCAGGAGCAAGGCCCAGGTCGCCGGTTCCGGAACATCAGCAGCGGAGTCCGTTACGCCCACCCAAAACTGATTACCGATTTGGCCATACGTCCACTTGTATCCTTCGCCGACTTCAGGAAATTCGAACGCTGCAGCAATAACATCAAGGACCGTATCGTCGCTTTGCAGGAACGTCACTTTCTGATCAAGATAATCCAGGGGATTGTCCGTAAAGAACTCGATCGCGCCATCGCCAGCGATATTGCCATCGACGACAAACGGTTCCGTCAGATCGTCCAGATAGACTTCCAGGTTCCCGTTCAGGGCCAAGTCACCAACGATTTCGCCTTCCAGGAGGAGTCTGGCGCCTTCTTCAACGACGACATTACCGCCGGCCGTTCCGGTCAGGTTAAACACGCCGTCGCCGGCCACCTTAACGTCGCCGTCGCCGCCCAGGGTTCCGCCCCATGTGATCGTTTTACCTTCTTCCGGAGCGAAAGTGACCGTCTTACCGTCTGCAATGGTCGCGTCCAGATCGGAAGACCAGCTCGCGCCGTTGGTTCCGAACGTTCCGTCGCCAAGGTTGATGGTGTAAGCGTCATCGGAGGACGTGATCCCGCCGTCGCCGGGGTTGATCGTACCGCCGGAAACGTCGAGTGTGCCGTTGGTGTTGATCTCGATCGTTTTGGCGTTGAGGACGCCGTCGCCGTCAACGTTAAGCGTTCCGCCATATTTGACCGCGAAAGTATCCGCCGCGTTGACTTCACCTGAACGCAGGTTGAAGGCGTTCGCCAGCTCGTTGGTTCCGCCCAGGCCGACGGTAAAGGATTCGCCGTCCTGATTGAAGTTGGCGGTTCCGCCAGTGACGTTAAACGTGCTGGCCCCAGATGAGTTAGCGTTCCATAATCCGGCGGCAGCGTTGGTGTTGAGCGTTCCGCCGGAAAGATTGTACGTACCGGTATAGTTGCCCCAGCCTAATTCCAGAACATCGTCAAAAGTCGCGGTTCCGCCTGACTGGGAAATTGTTCCATTGGAAGACGTGCCAATATAGACCGGGGAACCGAATGTCGCTTCTCCGCCGGTGATATTCATAACAGCATTGTTGTTAGCGCCGCCGACCCGGAAAGAGCCGCTGCCGGGATTGACGACTAATTCTCCGCTGTCAAGGTTGAGCGTCCCGTTATTGACGAAATTGCCGCTTGCTGTGTAGTTAAACTTTCCGCCGTCGATGGAAAGGGTTCCGCCGTTATTGATGGTAACCGCGCCCGCCGCGTTGTAAACGCCGCCGGTAACAGCCAGCTCGCTGGAAATGGTCGTTGTATTGTTGGCGTTAAACGTACCGCCGTTGATCGTCATGAGTCCGGGAACGTTATTGCGTCCGGAAACGGTAACGGCTCCGACAACGGTAAATTCCGCGCCCTTGTTGACCGTCAATACGGTCAGAACGTCCAGACCGCCGCCGCGGTTCAGGGTCGCCGTTCCGGTTTCGCCGCCGATGCCGTTGCCGACCGTCAGAGACGCAACGCCCAGGGTGCTCCAGTCAACGGTAACGGTTCCATTTGTGGTCAAAATATAGGCGTTTTTGGTGAACGACGGGCTTGAAGCGCTGTCAATATACGTTTCCGTATAAGGGACGCCGTTGACTTCCCAGTTTGTACCGGTGTAGTACGTGTTGTTGGTCGCGCCGGTCCAGTAGTAGTTTCCTTCGCCGCCGTTATAAGTAGCTGTCAGGGCGTTTGCAGACGCAGCAACAGTCCAGTCAGCCGGAGCGTTGACGATGGTCGGCGTACCAGCAACGGACGTCGCTGTAACCAGATTGAGGGTTTCGCCGTACTTTCCAACGTAGTTGGTGTAGTAAGACATGTCAACGGTTCCGTTAAGCGTTGCGGCATTGCTGACGGCAAGCGTTCCTTCCGGAACAAACGTCGCATTTGAACCGAGAGTATAAGAACCGACAAGCGAGTTAGTTCCGTTGAGGATGCCGCCTTCCTGAACGAACGTTCCGCCGTTCATGTCGATGGAATTACTGGAAACCGTACCGTTTGTCATGTTGAACGAGCTTCGGCCATCCACCGTAAGGTTTGGCGCGTTGAATTCACCGCCGGCGACGTTGAGGACTCCGCCGTATTTGACGGCAAACGTGTCGGCCGCGTTGACCGTTCCGGAGCTAAGCGTGAAGACGTTCGCCAGTTCGTTGGTTCCGCCCAGACCGACCGTAAACGATTCGCCGGTCTTGTTGAAATTCGCGGTTCCGCCGTCCACGGTGAACGTACTGATCCCCGTGGGGTTGCCCGTCCACAGACCCGCGTCGGACGTGGTTGTGAGGGTTCCGCCGGTCAGATTGTATTCGCCGACCGCGCCGTTGCCCCAGCCCAGATTCAAAGGCCAGTTGAACGTTGCGTTTCCGCCGGACTGATTGATCGTTCCGGTGTTGGCCGAGACGCCAATATAAGCGGGGGCGTCAACGATGACTTCGCCGTCTGTAATATTAAGAGAAGCGTTAGAGTAATTTCCGATTCGGATCGAATTGGCGGAAGTAACATTGAACGTTCCGCCGGAAACGTTGATCGAGCCGTTGGTTTGGATCTGATTGCTGCCGTTGTTGAACGTGAACGATCCATCGGCGACATTTAAATTACCGTCGATGAACAGTCCCGCGCCGGTGGTGGAAACCGTTCCGCCGTTGACGGTCAGTGCGCCGTTGGCGTTAATGGTTAAAGCCTGCGACAAGGTGAACGTTCCGGAATCCAGGACGTTCATGGCTTTATTCGCCTCGATCGTGAGCGTTCCGCCGGATCGGGAGATCGAAGCGGGAGTCGTTCCGCCGCCAATATTCACGCTTTTGATCGCGTTGCCAAGACGGGAGAAGTCCAAATTGATCGTTCCGCCTTTGCTGTTGAGGATGTACGCCGTAATGGAATTGCTCGTATCGTCCAATCCGGAAGTCGCAATGGGACCGTACGGAGCGTCGACGTTCCAGTTTCCTGTTGCCCAATATGTGTTGCTGGCGGCGCCAGTCCAGTAGTAATCCAGGTCATCCGCCTGAACCGCCGCGACGCCGAACATTACAGCCATCAAAAGGGCAGCAAACGAAATCGAGTGTTTTGACATAATAAAAGTTCCTAAAAAAATTATAAAATTTCAATTATTCTTTTTTATTTTATTATATTATAGACGAGAATTTCGCTTTGGCAACAAAAAAGAAAGAAAAATTTTAAAAAAGTTTAAAAAATTTACGGGAGCGACATTTTCAGCGCCGTTCCCGCACGTGTTGTTTGCGCAAAGGCTCTTACTTCTTCAGTTCATCCACACCCTTGCCGGTTTCCTTGTTTGATAACCTGAAAACACGAAAGAGATCGTACAAAGGATGTTCAGCCTGAAGTATTCTTCACCGAGAAAACCACGATCCTTGCGCTTCGTCGTTTTGATTTTGTTATTCCAATCAAAGCAGTCAAACAAAAACATCACTGGCGCATCTTTCAGATCTTACGCGTGAGATGAAAGCAACATACACCGATTTCCGCTTTTTAATTATCTTTTCGGTATGCGGTTACCGGGTGAACCTTATTTTTCCGGTACGCGGTTACCGGATGAACCAGAAAAAAAAGAGTGAAGTGCGGAGTTCCCACACGTCACTCTAACGTCGATGGAAGCGTTTAAGACCGACTGGCGAGCGGTGGCAGTAATGCCACCGTAAAATTCGTCTTCCCAGTCTGGATATTGGCGGCCGGGCCGGCCGAGGACGGCGAGCCACAGTCCCTCCGTATTAATGATTCAGGCTCACTCTTCGTCAAGGATCTCAACCGCGGCGAATTTCTTGCCTTCGAGCATTTCCAGCGAGGCGCCGCCGCCCGTCGAAACGTGCGACACTTTGTCGGCGTAGCCGAGCTTCTGGATGGCCGCTGCCGAGTCGCCGCCGCCGATGATGCTCACGGAATCGCTTTCGGCGATCGCGTCCGCCACGGCTTTCGTTCCGACCGCGAACGGTTCCAGCTCGCAGACGCCCATCGGGCCGTTCCACACGACCGTCTTGGCGGCCTTCACGATGTCGGCGTACAGTTTGGCGGTTTCCGGACCAATGTCAAGCCCTTCGAAGCCGTCCGGGATCTCGCCGGCCTTGACGACCATCTTGTTGCAGTCGGCGCTGAACGCGTCGCCGCAGTTCGTGTCGATCGGGAGGACCAGTTTGTCGCCGCCCTTTTCCATCAGTTCTTTCGCGAGGTCCACTTTGTCGGCTTCGACCAGCGAGCCGCCGACTTTCTGACCCTTGGCCAGCGAGAAGGTGTAGGCCATGGCGCCGCCGATTAGGACTTTGTCGCAAATGCCGAGCAGATTATTAATGACGTTGATCTTGTCGGAGACTTTCGCGCCGCCGAGGATCGCGACGAACGGGTGCGTCGGGTTGGCGATCACGTCGGTCAGGTATTTGATCTCTTTCGCAACGAGGGAACCGACGACGCGTGGTTTGCCTTCCATCGCGAGCGGAACGGCGTACATTGAAGCGTCCGTGCGGTGGCACGTGCCGAACGCGTTGTTGCAATAAACGTCACCGAACGCGGCCAGTTTGGCGGCGAAATCGGCGTCGCCCTTCTTTTCGCCTTTTTCGAAGCGGACGTTTTCCAGAATGACCACGCCACCGTCTTTCAGGGCGGCGACTTTGGCGGCAGCGTCTTCGCCGACTGTATCCGTGGCGAAAGCGACCGGTTTGCCAAGCAGCTCGCTCAGGCGGACGGCGCAGGGTTTCAGGGAGTACTTCTCTTTTGTTTCGCCTTCCTTGAGTTTGTCGGGGCGTCCAAGGTGGCTCATGAGAACGAGCCGGCCAC
>JAFTCU010000044.1 GCA_017454585.1 Thermoguttaceae bacterium
CGTTCTGGTACAAACCGCCGGTTTACGAGGCCCACGAGCCGAAGCTCCCGCTCTCGCTCCAGGACCACGGAAACCCGGTCCGGTTCAGGAACATCTGGGTGCAAGAAATCGACGACTGAAGAAACGAATAATGAATAACGAATAACGAATAATGACGCTTCGCGTAATGTAACTTACAGAAAGAGTTCAAACTCCTTCTTTCATTATTCGTTATTCGTTTTATCCTTTTTACTCACACATAAAAGATGCAAACCTACTACACGCCATTTACTGATTCAGAGCTTTCGGCGCGATTGAAGAAGATCCGTCACGTGGCGCTCGATATGGACGGGACGATCTACCTCGGCGGGGAGCTTTTCCCGTTCACGCTCGAGTTTCTCGCCCGGCTGAAACGCCTCGGGATCGGCTACTCGTTTTTGACCAATAATCCGTCGAAAAGCATGGCGGATTACCTCGCCAAACTCCACAAAATGGGCGTTCCGGCCGTCCGTGAGGAAATGTACAACACGGCTGTCGCGACGATCCAGACCATCCGCGAAACGCTTCCCGACGCGAAAAAACTCTTCATCATGGGGACGCGCAGCATGATCACCGAGTTCACCGACGCGGGTTTCATCTCCACGGCGGACGACCCGGACGACGAGCCGGACGCGGTGGTCGTGGCGTTCGACATGGAGCTGACTTACGCGCGTCTGTGCCGGGCTGCGTGGTGGATCTCGCAGAAAAAGCCGTACTTCGCGACCAACCCGGACTTCGTCTGCCCGACGAACCTGCCGACGGTGCTGGTCGATTGCGGCTCCATGTGTGCGTGCCTCGAAGCGGCGACCGGCCGAAAACCCGACATTACGCAGGGGAAGCCAGACCCGCGGATGCTCGACGGGATCCTGCACAAGTACGGCCTGAAAAGCGACGAGGTCGCGATGTGCGGCGACCGGATCTACACGGACATCAAGATGGCGCACAACGCGGGTGCATTCGGTGTGCTGGTCCTCACGGGAGAAACGAAGCTGGAGACCGCGCTGGCGAACGACCCGAATCCGGATCTGACGGTGCCATCGCTGAAAGAGTTTGGCGAGATGCTGGAAGAGGTGAGATGATTTAAGATACGGAGGGCCGGTGGCCCTCCGGTTTTTTGGAGTGCGATGATACAGTCGCGTAAGCGACATTCATCGCTTTCCTTTGCGGCAATACAGAAGCCGAAGGCTTCATTTGCCGCGGAAGCACGCGGGACGTTCCCCACGCGAAAATCGTTTTTTGACACCGTGTTTTTTGGCCGCTAAGTGAAAGCGGCAAAGGAAGCCTTCGGCTTCTGTATTGCCGCACTCCAAATACTACTGCCACAGATAAAGCGCTTTTGGGGAGGCGATTTCCTGGATCTCTTTGACTTGTGTCTGTTCCAGTTTTTTCTGAGAGGCAAACAAAAGGCTGGAGAGAGTCACTTTGGTGGTATATTGGAAGACTTGTGTCTTGTTGGCGTCCAATTTTGCCAGCTCGATCGCACGACTAACGGCCTCTTCAAGATACCCCTCGCGGTCCACAAGGCCTGAATCCAGCGCATCCTGTGTCGTGAAAACCTGACCTGTAGCCAGAGGCGTTAGCGCATTGTGGTCTTCATTGAACTTTTTGCGCCCGGAATAAACCACTTCGCGGAACCGGCCAAACGCGTCATTGACGAGCGACTGGAAAATCTTTTGTTCCTGCTCGGTCATCGGCCGCGTTAAACTTCCCATTCCTTTCAATTCGTGGCTCTTGATGGAGTCTTCCTTCACGCCGACTTTCTGGGCCAGTTCAGAGAGATCGTATTTTGAAATGATCACGCCGATGGAACCCGTCCAGGTGGTTGGCTCCGCGAAAATGACATTTTCATTTTCGTTTCCGCAGCTCATCGCGATGTAATATCCACCCGAGGCGCAGATACCACCCATACTTACGACGATTGGGATTTTGGATTCTTTCCGGAGTTTCGTGAGTTTGTGGTAGAAATAGTCACTGGCTGAGACGCTCCCGCCGGGTGTGTCCATACGCAGGACGATCGCTTTGATGGTTGAATCCTCTTTAGCATCGTTGATCTGATCGTTGATGAAACCGTCCGTCTCCATGATGGTTTCGTTGATTGAGATAATCGCCACTTTGTTACATTCTTCATTGAACGCCGAAGTGGGGCCTGAAAGGACCAGACGGTTGACCGTGGATTTCATGGAGCTCTGTCCTGCCATGCTGAGACAGAAAATCAGGAACAAAATCAAAAGACTCGTTCCACAGCCACAGGCACAACCTGTTTTGAAACGCGAGTGAGGTACTGGCGGAACATTGGAAACCGTAAAGGGCGGTGGATAGTCAGGAGTATTTGACATATAATTTTTCCTCGAAACAGTTATACGGGACTCGCATCGGCCAGTCCATCAGAAAATGGTTAGGGAATAACAGTCTCAGGATTGTGAAACCTGGAACCTTACTAATCCTTTTACAATTTTCTCTATTTTACCACGTTTTTCGATTTTTTCCAGTAGAAAAACTCTCTGAAAACCAAAAAATGTCAGAATTTTCCCAAATTTTTATCGAAACGTTCTTTATTCTTGTAAATTGCTCTTGCGGAATATAAAAAAAAACGTAAACTTAAAGGATTGAAATAATAGAATCGATATAATCTGTTTCCGAAAGGAGTCACGGCGTGTTTATTGCTGCGACCACAAATTGTTTTCGCAATATGCCGCTTTCACAGGCACTGGAGAAAATCGCGGATTTGGAGTACACTTATGTGGAACTGATGTTTCACGAGTCGAACGACTACCTGAAACCATCAGTGATCCAGAATCAACTCCCGGAAGTACATCGCCAGCTCAAAAATTTATACCGTTTGACCCCGGGCTGCTTTAGCGTGGAAATTGATTCAGAAGATACCAAAGAATATGTGAATCAGTTCGTCGCGTGTCTGAAACTGGCTCGAGTGATGCAGGTCGTGACCATTACACTCCGGGCGGCCCCGAAAGGGTTTCCTTTCAATGAAGAGGTGGAACGTCTGCGCAAATGTGTTGAGGAAGCGAATAAACGCGGGATTGTCATTGGGCTGCTGACTGAGCGCGACCGTTTGACTGAGGATTTGGAAACATGCAAATCTCTTTGCTCGCTGATTCCCGGTATGCAGCTGACTCTCGATCCGAGTCATTTCGTTTATAAGTACCACGAAATGAATCGACCGAACATTGAAACCATCATGGATAAAGTATGCCACGTGCGTCTGCGTGACACGAAAGAGAAAAAATTCCAGGTCTGTGTTGGTCAGGGTGAAATCGAGTTCGGCCAGATACTCACCCGGCTCCTTCAGCACGGTTATCGGGGTGGTTTGAGTGTGGACATCATTCCCGAAAAAGACCTCGATGTGGCGCAGGAAATGCGTAAAATGCGTCTCCTGATGGAAAGCCTGCTTTAAAGTGTGGAGGGTTGAGAGTGGAGCGAACGCTTCGCGTGACGTTGGCTTCAGAATGAGTTCAACCCATAAAAAGCCAAAGGCTTTTCCAACTCCACTCTCCACTCCCCACTCTCAACACTTCACATTCATTCACTTCTAACTCCAAACTAAAAATCGTGTTAGTTCTTTCTACCCGTTACGCTTCCGCGCTTGCGTGGATTTGTGAGATTCACGCCCATCAACGGCGCAAGTTCAATCAGGACCCGTACATTAGCCATCTGCTGCGTGTCAGCGGTATGGTGTTGGAATGGGCGGAGACCGAAGACGAGGCGATCGCCGCTTTGCTTCACGATGCGGCGGAGGACTGCGGCGGTCAGAAAATGCTCGACGAAATCCAAAACCGTTACGGGGAACGTGTTGCCCGGTGGGTGGCGCTATGCAGTGATTCCCTGACGGAAAATCCGGAGGTAAAACGTCCGTGGCGAGAGCGTAAAGAAGCGCACATCGCGCATGCGCGAGCGGCCGATTTTGAGGCCCGGCAAATTATGCTTTGCGACAAAATAGATAATTTGCGTGGAGTTTTGGGGCGTTTGGAACTTGAAGGGGAATCTACCTTTGCGTACTTTCGTGGAGGACGTGAGATCCAATGGTACTTTCGCGAGATGCTCGAGGCTCTGTCGCCCGGTCAGCCTGAGATATTAGTCAGGGAATTGCGGAGATATGTGGAGCTTCTGGAGAAATATTGACGTTTTTTTAAATTTTGTTCGCATTGGTTTATAAAACAGGTATTTTTTGAAAAAATTTGAAACCTTTCTTTTGTAAAACATCTATAATTAATTAAAACATATAATTCCTGAAATCACAGAACCAATGCGCCTCGAACCGTCCGATATTGACCTCGTTCAATCCACTTTAAAAGGGGATTCGGCCTCTTTCGAGGAGTTGGTACGCCGTTTTCAGACTCGAATTTTGCGTTATTTCCTTTTGCGCCATCGACCGGAAGACGCTCAGGATTTGACTCAGGAAACGTTTATGGCCGCCTGGAAATCGTTGAGAACGTACAACCCGCAGTGGCAGTTTTCCACGTGGATCCTGGCGATCGCGCATCAGCAGAGCGCTTTGTTCTTCCGGAATCTTGCCCACTCCATCCGCTCGCGAATGGTGGACTTGGGTGAAGAATTTCAGGCAGATTTTCAGGAGAAGGCAGTCGAGCACGCTGAGTTTCAGGCTTTGGTTGAGGCGGATGACGCGGAAAACCTTTGGAACAAGATTCGTCAGAATATCCCAAGTGACCAGGCAGAGATACTGTGGCTTTTTTATGTTGAAGATAAGTCCCAGCAGGAAATTGCCAAAATTACTGATCGAACAGTTCCAGGAGTGAAATCGGCTCTCTTCCGGGCACGTGACGCATTAAAGAAAATCCTGTGAGGATAACGTTTGGCTGACCGGAAATAAAGACAGAGGGAAACTTTTTACTAACCCTGATTAGGACTTTTGAACTTTTTTTGACCAAATTTTCAATTCCATGAACGAAAACGAACTCAAAAACAGGCTTCAGCACGACGCGGAACTTTTTTCAAAAGTTTTCGATGAGGAACTCTACTTACGCATCAGGAACGAAATTTTGAATCAGCCAGTTCCGTTGCGTGAGAGCAGGCCGCACCATAGTGTATTTCAGTACGCGGTCCTGATTTGCTCGTCGGTTTTGATCGGAATAGGGGTTTGGTCCCTCATGCGACATCAAACGCCGTCTGTCCCGGGTTCTTTGCCGGGAACGGAGATCGATATGTGTCAATCAGACTCGCGGCCGAACATTGCGCCGGCCCCGGTTTCAACATCATCCGTTCCGACTTTTCAGGAACAACCCTCTGCTTCCGAAGTTCCAAATGGAACATTTTTCAACCTTTCTGTCCCTAAACCCCAGAGTCTGGAAGAGCTTCCTCTGGTTTTGATTCCCGGTCACGGGCTGGTGCGTCTGAATATGCACGTGGAGCCGCAGTCAGAGGAGGAAGAAGAAAATGTAATGGGCGATGAATCCGCCTCGAACTTTTTGAATGAGGCTCGTGAAGTTGTTCGTGTTCCGATGGGTTGGATTTTGGAAGAATAACTGCAAATAAGTCGCTGTTGATTATTATAACCCCGTACCCGCGCGAGGCTGGTACACATCCCTCAATGATAGGAGTTTTTATGAAAACCCGTTTCAAACTCGAAATCCTGAATGTCTTTTTAGGATTGGCGGCTCTAGTGTCGCCGCTTTTCGCTCAGGACCCGGTCGTCTCTGTGACGGTCAAGAATCTGGATACGTTCGGCGCGAAACTGACTGCCGCGGCCGAAGACATCGGCGATGTCGATTTGGCCAAGGGAGCGGCTGCCTTCAAGAGCGCCATTTCTGACCAGACTGTCAAGGACGGCATCAATACTGAGGCCCCGGTTGGTGTCTTCCTCTTCCCGAATGGCAAAAAAAATCCGCCGATCGGTGTGGCTGTTGTTTCGGTAAAGGATATTGAAAAAGTTCTGAAGCACGTCCCGGACAAATACTTCGCCGTTGAGAAAAAGGGCGATAACAGCTGGGAAGTCAAGTCGAAAAAAGACGACAGCAAATTCAGCGCCATTATTGAGCGTCAGGGTGATTGGTTCTTCGTTCAGGACGGAAAATCAAACATCTCGATCGCTGACTGTGGTGCGAAACTCGTTGAACTGCTCACCGCGCCCATGGATTCCGATGTCCAGGCCAAATTCTACGTGAACGCGATCCCGCAGAACGATCGTAAAGAATTCGTGAACCACATCGTCGGGAAAGCCAGGAAATGCCTTGAGAAAAAAGGTGAGAAAAAATTCGGCAAAGAGCTGAACGACCGTTTCCTCTCCGAATTGGAAAAATTTGTCGAATCGGCTGAAGCTCACGAATGGAAGAGCCCGCTTGAAGATGCCTCCGTTAGTTATACGTGGGATGCAAACGGGAAGAAACTCGTGATTCGCAATTCTTTCACTGGTAATGGCAGCGCTCACCAGATCCAGGATCTGCGTGCTGCGACGGCCGCGAACGCCTCGGCTCTGGCTGGCTTCGGCACGGAAGAAACGCTTGGTTTCTACCAAGTCAACGCCCAGATCGCCGGTCTGAATGACCCGGTCATCGATGAACTTATGGCCATTCACCGCAACCGCTTCATCAAGAAATTGGAATGCAAAGCTGGCGAAGAGACCGCCAAAGAGGTCTCCGAATGGCTGACGAACAATCACCCGCTCTTCCGCCAGGCCTTCGCCGGTTCCGAACAGGAATACGCCGTCGCGATGTACGCTGAGCCGGAAAAGAAATTCACCATCATTTTCGCCCGCAGCGTTCCGGATGGTTACGCTCTGGAAAAGACCTTCTGCGAAGCCGCGAAGTACGTCTGCGAGAAGAAAGGCGAGAAATGCAAGGGCCACGTGAAGAACGGCAAACGCACGGAAAACGGCGAACTGCACGTCTTCCAGGCGGATTTCGTTCCGAAGAAACAGTGCTGCGAAATGAAGAAGCTCTTCCCCGAAACGGTTCCGGGTTGCGTGATCTTCGCGCCGAAAGCGGTTTACTGGGCCGTTGGTACGGACGCGGTCGATACGCTTGTGAAGAACATCCAGACCAGCAAGCAGGCTGACGCTCCGGCTTTCGCCGCGACGGTTTCGCTCCAGAAGGCGCTGAACGTCTGCTGCAAAGTGAAGAAAGTTTCGGACGAAAAGAAAGCCAAGCTCGGAGAGATCGGCGACGCGAATGTGACGATTCAGGTCAACGCTCTCGAAAACGGTGCGGAAATTGTGACTGAAGTTCCCGCGCAGGTTTTCCAGGCGATCAAAGTTTTGAAATAAAAACCGAAGTTTGTATTGTCGTAAGGTCGTAATGACGTGACCGATGAAAACGGAATCGGGCGGAAGGGGCGAATGTGTTCCCTTTCCCGCCTGACTCCGTTCTTTGCGTTTACAGGCTTCCGGCCTCTTATTTTTCTTAATCATTTTTCCTTCCTTTCAAGAGGAGTTCCACCATGCGTTTTTTCCTTGCCCTCCCTCTTTTTTTCTGTCTCTTTGTGTCCGTCTTGGCTCAGTCGGTTGACTGGTCGATCGAATCGGAAAGTGCCATCTTGCCCGGTCTGCCGGAAGAATCTTTTGCCGGTCGGGTCGTGCCGGACCAACGTGTTCGGAAATTTATCCTTCCCCAACGGATCCTCTGGGAAACTGAATCCGGCCTGCAAAATTCCGGGCTCGTTTTGACCCCGCCTCTCGGCCAGACCTCCACGTCAGAAATGAAGAACGGCTTCACCATGACGAAAAAAGCGGGCGAGCCGTGCGCGATCCTGCTCGATTTCGGCGCGGAAATTCACGGTGGGATCCGTCTCGACGCACGGGATTTGAAACCTCTTGACGGGCAAGCAGTCCGCACGGTGAAAGTCCGCGTCCGGTTTGGCGAGTCGGCCGACGAAGCGATGGCGGAGCTGGGGGACCGCGGCGCAGGAAACGACCACTCCATGCGGGATCAAGTCGTTTCCGTTCCGTGGCTCGGCTCGATCGAGGTCGGGGAGAGCGCGTTCCGCTTTGTGCGGCTTGATCTCGTGGACGACGGAACGAGCATCGTGTTTGACTCGATCCGCGCGGTTTTCACGTGCCGGGATCTGCCGTGGCTCGGGAGTTTCCGATGCTCGGATGATCGGCTGAACACGATTTGGCGGACGGCCGCACGTACGCAGCACCTCACGATGCAAAACTACATTTTTGAGGGAGCGAAACGCGACCGCCTCGTCTGGATGGGGGATTTCAACCCGCAGGGAATGACCACGCTGTACGTTTTCGGCGCGCCGCAGGTCCTGAAGGACACGCTCGGCGAACTGGTGCGGTCGCAGTGGCCGCTTCCGAAGTGGATGAACGGTATGCCGAATTACTCGCTCTGGTGGATCATCTCCACGAGCGACGTGTACCGGTTTTCCGGCGATCTGGATTTTGTAAAATCCCAGCACGAATATTTGGCGGGGCTGGTGGATCTGCTTGAACAGTACATCGACCCGCAGACCGGGAAAGCGGGTTTCCCGTCGCCGTTCCTTGACTGGCCGACGGCCAAAAATCGGCCCGCGCTGGATGCGGGAACGCACGCGATGTTCGTGATCGCGCTCGAACGCACCGCCGAGATCGCCCGGGCGCTGAATGATACAGCGCTTGAGAAAAAGGCTGAGTCGCTCGCGGCCATCGTTCGGAAATTTGTCCCGGACCACGCCGGAAACAAACAGGCGGCGGCGATTATGAACTGGGCGGGCCTCGAAAATCCGGAAAAACCGAACGTGGACGTTCTGCTCCGCGGCGGGGCGGAGGGTTTCTCGACGTTCTACGGCTACTACATGCTGGAGGCGCTCGCCCGGGCCGGCCGGACGCAGGAAGCGATGAACATCGTGCGCGACTTCTGGGGCGGTATGATCGACGTCGGCGCCACCACGTTCTGGGAAGATTTTGACCTGAAATGGCTGGAAAATGCCGGTCGGATCGACGAGCTGACGCCGGAAGGAAAGGAAAGCCTCCACGGTGACCGCGGGGCGTACTGCTACATCGGATTCCGCCACTCGCTCTGCCACGGTTGGGCGTCCGGGCCTGCCGCGTGGCTTTCGGCGCACGTTCTAGGTGTTACGCCCGTCGAGCCGGGCTTCAAAACCGTCAGCGTCGAGCCATTCCTCGGTGACCTGGACTGGGTGGAAGGGACCGTCCCAACGCCGTACGGTGTGATTTTTGTCCGCGCAGAGAAAAAACCGGACGGAACCGTTCAGAAAACGGTGAAAGCCCCGGAAGGAGTAGTTTGGCTTTCCGATTCGGAAAAGTAAAAGGCGAAAAGAGGGTGGAGTTGGGAAAAGCCTTCGGCTTTTTATGGGTTGAAGTCTTTCTGGAGCCAACGTTACGCGCAAGCGTCAACTCCACCCTCCACCTTTAATTAAAGTGGCGTGTTGAAGCGGAGCGGTTTTTTCGCCCCCCCTTGCAAAAAAAACGAAATCGGGTATAATTTGCGCAAAATATTAGTGAAGTCCTTTTTTTATTGGAGTTTAAAATGTCCAAACCGCAGCATATCGTTAAAAAATCGAATCATGGGAAACGCCCGGCCTCCTCGCAGGCCCGTAAAGCCAAGCGTCACATGGTCAAAACCTGAGTTTTCCCATTTGCGCCTCGTTGATGATTTTGAAGCACACCACGGGTTTTACGGTCTGTGGTGTATTCATTTATTTTAAAGGAGAGAAAGATGGCAAAAAAACCTGCACTCGTAGATTGGGATTCTTTGGATTTGACGCATATTCTCGCCGACAAGGAAGAGATCCGCAAGCAGAATCCGCATCGTTATGAGATGGAAATGCTCACGGCGATCGTTTACGAGGACTACGAAAATCAACTGTGTATCGGTTACCAGGACGTTTCGCCGGATTCGTTCTGGGTCCGTGGTCACATGCCGGGCTACCCGATCATGCCGGGAGTACTTATTTGCGAGTCTGCCGCTCAGCTTGCCAGTTTTTACGCGCACAAACTCGATTACCTTGATCAGGGAATCATGGGATTTGGCGGTCTGGATGCCGTGAAATTCCGTGGTCAGGTCCGCCCCGGTGATCGGCTTTACCTCGTGGTGAAGCTCCTGAAAGCGAAGCGGAACGTCATGATGATTTTGGCGTTTGAGGCGATCGTGAACGGAAATGTCGTCGCAGACGGTGAGATCCGCGGGATCGCGATTCGCGACGCGGTCGTGGGTGAGTAGTTTTAACCTTTCTTTCCTTTTTTCAGGATGTTCTTATGCCGCGCCGTGCCCTCCGTCACATCGATGAGTCTCTCGATTACTCGCGCCATTTGTTTTTGATCCGGGAGCTTCAGCAGCCGTGGGATCTGGCGAAGTATTTCTCCGACCCGGCCGCGCCGCTGGAAGTTGAGATCGGGAGCGGGAAGGGCCAGTTCATTCATGACGCGGCGCTCGCCCAGCCCGACCATAATTTCATCGGGACGGAGATCGCGCACAAATACGCGGCGTACTGTGCGGCCCGCCTGATCAAAGAGGGGATTTCCAACGCGGTTATGTTTTCGGGCGACGGTCTTCAGCTTTTTCGGGAGTTTTTGCCCGAAAACTCGTTGGCGGCGGTGCACGTTTATTTCCCGGACCCGTGGTGGAAGGCGCGGCACCGCAAGCGCCGCGTGGTGCAGATGGAACTGGTCCGCGCATGCGAGAAGTGCCTCGTGCCGGGCGGAAAGCTCCATTTCTGGACGGACGTTCAGGAATATTTTGAAACGGCGCTGGAAATGATGGCGGCCGAATCGACGCTGAAAGGGCCGTTCACGCCGGACGTGGACCCGTCGCAGTGGCGGACGCACTTTGAGAAACGCACGGTCATCGAGGGCCGCCCCGTTTTCCGGTCGTGGTTTGAAAAGTAAATCGAAGAAGCTCGCCCAGCTTCTTCGGCCCCTTAAATCAATCAGGAAGAGCCCATGAAAAAACCGACTTCCAAACCCGATTGTAACCTTTCCCGCGAGGAACTGAACGCCCGGCTTGACGCGCTTCGTGAGGAGGCCAAGCCTCGCCGATCGTTTATGGGCCGTTTTGTTGCGCTGTTCGCGGGCTTTTTCGCCCTTCTGACTTTTGGCTGCAAGAAAATGATTCAGCCGGAAGTACTCTGTTACCGCCACCCGGGAAACGATGATGAAGGGGAGGACGAGCAGCCGCTCTGCTATGAGGCCCCGGCTCCCGAGGACGGAGAAAATCCCGACGGCGAGCAGAAACCCGACGGCGAGGAAAAGCCCGAAGGTAAAGAAAAGCCCGAGGACGAACCGGAAATCATGTGCTACGACGTGGCGGTGGAACCGGATGATTCCCAGGAATGAGGCTCCTTTTTCGGAAAGAACCCATGAAAAAATCAACCTCCAAACCTGATTTGAACCTTTCCCGCGCGGAGCTGAACGCCCGGCTCGACGCGCATCGCCAGGAGACCACGCCCCGTCGGACGTTTTTGGGCCGGTTTTTCGCGTTGATCGCGGGCTTTTTCGCCCTTTTGACTTTGGGCTGCAAAAAATGGGGTCAGCCGCTTTGCTACTCGCAGCCGTGCCCGGAGTCGCTCAAGCCGGAACCCTCCGAATCCGATGACGAAAACCAGCCGCTCTGCTACGAGCCGCCGGAACTTCCGCCGGAAGAGCCTGAAGGTGAACCAAAACCTGAAGAGGAAGAAAAGCCCAAGGAAGATTCAAAGGATGAGTGAGCCGAATCCCGCCAAAATCCTGCCGCGGTCGGTCATTTTTGAGATCACGTTCCGTTGCCCGCACCGCTGCGCGTTTTGTTACTGCCCGTGGGAAAACACGTCGGCGGGAGCGTACCCTCGGGAGGAGCTTTCCACGCAGGAACTCAAGGACGCGCTCGCGTTTTTGAAGGCGTGCGGGGCGGAGCAGGTCACGTTCAGCGGCGGGGAACCGACCGCACGCGAGGATCTGCGGGAAATCCTTACATACACGCGCCAAACGC